>NZ_JAUZVI010000006.1:0-225816 GCF_031844485.1 Nocardioides sp. AE5 | reverse complement strand
CTAGTCGGCGGCTGTTACGCCCCGGTTTCGCCGAGCAGCGGGAGTTCGGCCAGCACCTCGTGCCGGGGCCGCCCGCGTGGGCCCTCGCCCAGGTGGGAGGCAACCACGGTGAGCGACTCCGCCGACCAGGTGGGGCCGGCGTACGCATCGAGCAGGCGGACCCAGTTGGTCACCTGCCCAGGTCGGGAGAGGCGGCCCAGGGTGAGGTGGGCGCGGAACCTGCCTCCGTCCGGCGCTGCACCGGCCGCATTGGCCGCGCTGCGCGTCGAGGTGGCCAGCGACTGGAGCGCCTCGGTCTCCCCGGTGACCCCGCCCCAGAGGACCTTCGCCCGGTCGGCATCGGGGAAGGCGCCGCCGCCCGCCAACCCCAACCCGAACGGCGTACGTCGTGACGCCACCTCGCCGAGCCGGGCCAGCAGGTCCTCGATCCGCCACTCCTCCACCTCCGCCATGAAGGCACAGGTGATGTGCCACTGCTCAGGCGCCGACCAGCGGAACGGGGCCAGGCCGGCTGCCCGTCGGGGTTCCAGGAACACGTCCAGGTGCTCCACCACCTCGACGGGCGGAATGATCGCCGCGAAGACCCTCATCGCCACCACCCGCCGATCGGCGACCCGTGCCCGCGCACTTGTGCGGTGCTGTTGACGGAAATCGGGCGCACAGCACTACTCAAGCGACCAGGACACCGCGTTACAGCTGGGGAAGGGCACCGGGTCACAGCCCCAGGTCGCGGCCGATGAGCTCCTTCATGATCTCGTTCGAGCCCGCCCAGATCTTCGACACGCGGGCGTCACGCCAGGCGCGGGCCACGCGGTATTCGTTCATGAAGCCATAGCCGCCGTGGAGCTGGACGCAGTGGTCGAGCACGTCGTTCTGCACCTGCGAGCTCCACCACTTCGCCTTGGCCGCGTCGACCGAGGAGAGCTCACTCTTGTCGTGGGCGACGACGCACTGGTCGATGAACGCCTCGGTGACCTCGATCTGGGTGAACAGCTCCGCGAGGAGGAACTTGTTGTGCTGGAACTGGCCGATCGACTGGCCGAACGCCTGGCGGTCCTTGGTGTATTGCAGCGTCTCTATCAGGATCTGCTTGGCGTGGGCCACGTTGGAGATGGCGCAGCCCAGCCGCTCCTGCGGCAGCTTCTGCATCATGTGGATGAAGCCGCCGTCCAGTTCGCCGATGATGTGGTCGTCGCCGAGGCGGACGTTCTCGAAGAAGAGTTCGGCGGTGTCGGACTCGTCCTGGCCGACCTTGTCCAGCTTCCGGCCGCGGCTGAACCCCGGGGCGTCGGCGGGAATCGCGAAGAGGGTGATGCCGCGCGCCTTCTTCTCCGGGCTGGTCCGGACCGCGGTGATCACCAGGTCAGCGGAATAGCCGTTGGTGATGAAGGTCTTGGATCCGTTGATCACCCACTGGTCACCGTCGCGCACAGCGGTGGTCTTCAACGCGGCCAGGTCGGAGCCGCCGGACGGCTCGGTCATCCCGATCGCGAGCAGGATCTCGCCGGCGGCGACGCCGGGGAGCCACTTCTTCTTCTGCTCCTCGGTGCCCAGTTCGACGAGGTACGGCGCGGTGATGTCGGCGTGGATGCCGGCGCACGAACCGAGCGCAGCGTTGACCTTGCTGAGTTCCTCGAACAGGACGGTGTTGAACCGGTAGTCACCCGCACCGGAGCCGCCGTACTCCTCGGGGATCTCGAGGCCGAGGAAGCCCTGCTTGCCTGCGGCGAGCCAGAACTCGCGGGGCAGGGCCTTGTTCTCGGCGTGTGATTCCACGTTGGGGATCACCTCGCGCTCGAGGAACTCGCGCACCGAGGCGCGGAAGGACTCGTGGTCTGCGTCAAAGATGGTGCGCTTCATGGCCACAGGGTAACCGCCCGTCGAGTGCGCTCAGATCGGAGGAGCGGTGAAGTCCGCGTAGTCACCCTCGGCGGGAGGTTCCCACTCGAAATCCACGTCGAAGTCGGAATACACGATGTGGAACTCCTCATCCCCGTATTGGTGTGACTCCAGGAGCCGGTACGGCGGATCCGGTTCGACATACACCTCCAGATCGGTCGACCAATCAGCTGCCCTGATTTGCAGGACGGTTTGCCCTGCCACCTTCGTGAAACGTGGTGACCAGACGATCTCGGACCGGAGGAAGTCGATGTCTTCGAGCATGATCGCGCGGATGTCATCGAGTCCCGGGCATGGTCCGAGGAGGTCTTCGGGCGCAACCGCCGAGCGATCCATGAGCAGCCATTCGTGGTCGCCGAGCATCTCCACGATCAGGTCCACCTCCTGGTCCGGGTAACCGACCAGGGTGTAGAACTCCTCCGGCGCCGCGATCCATACCAGCGCGCCATCGAGCACCGTCGTGGCCGTGAAGTCCGGGTAGGCCAACACGCTCCGGCAACGCCCGTCAGCGGCGAGTTCGTAGGTGATGCTCTCGGGGACTTCCTCGCCGGCCTCGTTCGTGGTCATCGTCATCGTGACCGATTCCAGTGCATCGAGGCCCCCCTCGAGCAGGTCCAGGATGTCGTCCGCAGGCAACTTCACCAGCTCCTCGCGCGACCCCGGATCGCGAGGCTCCGGCTCCCGCGGGTCGAGCCCGTCGTACGCCGACCAAGTGGCGCAGCCGGAGAGCAGCAGCGCCGCCGCTGCCGCGCCCACCACGGAGCGCATCAGCTTCAGCCGAGGGTGTTCAGGTCGATCCACTCGTCGTCGGCCGGCAGATCAAGGTCCACGTCCTCGTTGTACTTGGAGAAGGTGGCCTCACCCGGTTCGTCGCCGCCCTCGGCGACCAGCTTGACGACACGGTGCGGCGCCTCAGCCGCGACCCACATGGTCGTGATGTCGCCGGTCTCCTCGTCGGGCTCGTCCTTGGTCAACTTCACGACATCGACGCCCTCGACCTTCTCGACGTCGCCGATCTCGAACCCGCCCTCCTCATTCGGGTCCTCGTTGAACTCTTCAAGGAAGCCATCCAGGTCGCAGAAGTCGTTGAAGTCCGCGGCGGGGCCCCGGACCCACTTGTCACCGATCATGGCCATCAATTGGGTGGCCGCCGCCTCACTGCCGGTCGACACCGCCCAGAAGGCCTCGTCCCCGCGGAGGTAGGCCCATTCTCCGTCGCTCTTGATGTCGGCCTTGGCGCCGTCCACTGCGATGCTGCCATCGCAGTTGGCATCCCGGTCGAGCACCACGACCAGCGAGAGTGCCTCACCGTCGGAAGTCATCCGCGCCGACATGCGAACCGACTCGACGTCCTGCATCGCCTCGATCACCAGGGCCTGTACCTCTTCGGGCGACTTGCCCTCGAACGGGTCGTCGGCGCTGTCGTCGCCACATCCGGCGAGGAGGCCGAGTGGCAGGGCGGTGACGGCAAGGGTGGCCAGGGTACGACGCATCATGGTGGCTCTTTCAACAGTCGGCGGTGTGCACGTCACCCTATCGCGGGCTGGGACACGGCGTGCCACGGTTCGGAACCGGGTCACAGATCATCCTGGTCGACGTACTCACCCGGACCGGGCACCTGGACGTTGACGGGTTCGTTGTACTTCGACAACTGGAACTCCCCCGGCTCGTCGCCGCCCTGGGAACTCATCCGGACGATCCGGTGCGGCGCCTCGACGGTGACCCACAACGTGGTGGTCTCCCCGCCACCGTTGTCCTCCACCAGTTCGATCGCCTCGTGGCCGTCCACCTGCTTCACCTCACCGGGTTCGAGGTGCGAGGAGCCCTCGATCGCCGCGAACTCCTCCAGGAAGAGGTCCAGGTCGCAGATGTCGTTGAAGCCGTCCTCGCTGTCCGCCGGCATCCGGACCCAGCGGTCCTGGAGTGCGGCGAGCACGGCGTCCGCCGCCTGCTGGTCGCCGGCGATGGAGAGCCAGAAGGCCCGGTCCCCACGCATGTAGGAGAAGCTGCCATCGCTCTTGATGTCGGCCCGCGCGCCACCCAGCGTCATGCTGCCGTCGCAGTTCCCGCCCCGGTCGAGGACGAAGACCATGGCCACGTTGTCCCCGCTCTCGTCGACGATGTTGCCGCTCAGGCGCAGCGAGTCGACGTCGGCCATGCCGTCCAGGATCAACTGCTGGATCTCGCGGTCCGACTTGCCCTCGAACGGGTTCTCGCCGTTGGTCGTGGTCCCGCTGGTGCTGCCGGTCCCGGTGGCGGGCTTGCCGGCGACGGCACCTCCGTTGTCGCCGCACCCGGTGAGTGCCAGCAGGGTCACGGCAGCGACGGCGAGGGAGGCCAAGGGGCGACGGGTCACGGGATGCTCTTTCTCACGGGAGGATCGGGGCGTGATTGCTTCGACGAGGCTACCCAGCAATCGGTTCCCTCACACCACCCGCCGCAGCCGCTCGCGCAGCCCTGAGGCCCGACGGACGTTGCGGGCCAGGGCCTCCCGGAGCACCGCCTCACTGCCGACCACTCGCACGGTCTGCTCGGCGCGGGTCACGGCGGTGTAGAAGAGTTCGCGGGTGAGCAGGCGCGACTCCTCGTCCGGCATCAGCACCGTCACCTCACGCGCCTGGCTGCCCTGGGACTTGTGGATGGTCATCGCGTGCATGGTCTGGACGTCGGTCAGTCGCGACGGCGCCAGGTCGCGGACTGCGCCGCCTGCTCCGGCAGCCCTGATCAGCACCCGCAACTCGCCCCCGCGGCGCACCGTCACTCCGGTGTCACCGTTGAAGACGCCGAGGCCATAGTCGTTCGCGGTGACCAGGACGGGGCGTCCGACGTACCACTCGTCCCAGATCGGCTCACCGGTCGCCTCACCGATCCACCGCTCCACCAGGCGATTCCACCAGGCAACACCGCGGCTGCCGTCGCGGTGGGCGCAGAGCAGTCGGTGCCGCTCGAGGAGGGCCAGGGCCCGCTCCCCGTCGCCGACCGCGGCCGCGGCCCGCAGGGACAGCGCGCCCTCGAGCAAGTGCTCGCGCAGCGCGGCCTCGACATCGTCGTCCTCGACGAAGTCGACCTCATCGGCGCCACTGCGCAGCGCCGCCAGGCAGGCGTCAGAATCCCCGACACGGATCGACTCGGCCAGCGCACCGATCCGCGGACCGAACCGGTGGGAGGTCTCCAGCGCGGCGATCTCGACGTCGTCGCGGTCGGCCAGCCCCGCGACCAGGTCGGAGAGCACCGCACCGGCATCGATCGAGGCAAGTTGGGACGGATCGCCCACGAGCAGCAGCCGGGTCTCGGGCCGCAGCGCCTCGAGCAGCCGCGCCATCATCGTCAGCGACAGCATCGACGACTCGTCCACCACGACGACGTCGTACGCGAGCCGGTTGTTCCGGTCGTGGCGGAACCGGGCCCTGGTGTCGGGGCGGCTGCCCAGCAGCCGGTGCAACGTCATCGGCTCCAGCCCGGCAAGTCGCTCCCGGTCCGCGGCGGCACCCTCGGGCCAGTGGCCCATCGTCGCGGAGACGGATTCGCTGAGCCGGGCTGCTGCCTTGCCGGTGGGCGCGGCCAACGCCGCGCGCAACGGCCGGCCGGACTGGGCCGCGACATGCTCCGCGAGCACCGCCAGGACGGCAGCGACCGAGGACGTCTTCCCGGTCCCCGGACCCCCGGTGAGCACGGTGGTGCGCTGGTTGACCGCGATCGCGGTGGCCGCGCGTTGTTCCTCCCACCCGGTTGTCGGGAAGAGCCGGTCCAGGCCAGCCTGCAGGCGCTCGGGGTCGACCGGGTCGTCGGGCAGGGCCATCCTGGCAAGGAGGTCGCGGCAGACCTGGACCTCTTCGCGCCAGTAGCGGTCGAGGAAGACCAGGTCCCCCTCCACGTGGATCACCGCCGGCTCGCCGGCCAGCGGGCTCGCCGCGATCCGCTCGCGCCACGCCGCGAGGTCCACCTCGGGCCCGTCTGCCTCGAGTTCGGCCAGCTCCGCGGTCGCCTCGCCGAGGTCCAGGCAGGTGGACCCGGCACGCAGGGCGCGCACGGTCAGGGCCAGCGCGAGCAACACGTGGTCATCAGCCTCCTCGCACAAGGCGCCGGCACGCAACGCCACGTGGACATCCGCGGCCTCCACCACGCCGGCCCGGTTGAGCCGGGCGAGCAAGCCGGTGGCGCCCAGCACCTGGTCGACGGCGTACTCGTCGGGCACCTCCGCCGGGATCGCGGTCATCGCGGCCTCCTCGCGTCGAACAGGTCGGAGAGTGCCTCCACCAGTGCCGGCGGCACGGCCCAGCTGAAGACCCCCGCCGGTACGCCGTCCACCTCCGGCGTCCGTGCTCCTGCCATGCCGCGCAGGTAGAGGTAGAGCACCCCGCCCAGGTGGCGGCGCGGGTCATAGCCGGCCAGGCGCCAGCGCAGGTAGCGGTGGAGGACCACGCTGTAGACCAGTGCCTGGAGGGGATAGTCCGAATGCAGCATCGCCTCGGCGAGCTGGTCGGGAAGGTAGTCGGCGACCCCCCGGTCCACCTCCGGGACACCGAGCCGGTTCGTCTTGTAGTCGACCACCACGAACCGCGACCCGTCCTCGCCGGGGATCCGCAGCACCACGTCGATCGATCCGGCCAGGTAGCCGCGGAGCGTCTGACCGCCCAGGGCCGGGTCGCGCAGCCGGTCGGCATAGGCGCGCATCGGGTCATCGGCGGCCAGGTGTTCCTCCAGCAGTGGAGCCATCTCGGCGAGCACCACGGGTCGATCGGACCGGGCCAGGTCGCCCCCGGCCAGGGGGATCTCGAAGTCGAGTTCGCGCAGCCGGTCGCGCAGCGGCACCTGGCGCAGCGTCAACCCATCAGCGAGCGGACCCAGCGGGGTGTCGTGGAGCGGGACCAGCCCCTCGGCTAGTTCCTCGACCCCGACCTGGACGGGCCAGTAGGAGGCCTCGGCGCGCACGTGGCGCATCAGTTCCTCGCCCAGGTCGGGTGCCTCCGGGTCGGCATGCTCAAGGACGGCGTGCACCAGCGAACCGAAGGCTGCGCCGCCGGGCAGGTGGGCCATCGGCGAGGCGATCACGTCGTCCGGCTCGTCACCGGGCGGCCCACCGGCCGGTTGTGCCGGATCGGTCTCGGGTTCGTCGTCCTTGCCCTCGACGGCGGGTTCGCTGGCCACGCCGGCGCCGTGGCGCTCGGAGGCCCGGACCAGCCCGGAGTACGACGTACGCCGCCACTCGGCATCGACCGTGCGGGTGAACGCCCGCACGCCCAACGGGCCGGCCGGTTCCGCGGACACCGGGTCCGGTGCTCGCGGAGGCTCCGCGACCTCCACCACCGGGCCGCCGCGTGCCGCCCAGGCGTCGAAGATCGCCTTCACCTGCGCCTCGTCGTGGCGCTCCTCCACCCGGTCCGGGACCCGCTGCTGCCCGGGCGCCCGGCCACGCAACAGGCGGGAGATGCCGCCGTTGGGCTCGTCCCAGCTCGGTGCCCACCAGGCCACCACCTGGCCCTGCGCCCTGGTCAGGGCGACGTAGGTGAGGCGGATGTCGTCGCCGGCCATCTCGGCGCGTCCGGCAAGGGCGTTCGCCTTGAATCCTGCGTGGTGCTTGCCGCCGATGTCGAGGCTGCGGACGCCGTCACGGTGGAAGAGGACCAGGTCTGGGTCGCGCACGTTGCGGTTGAACCCGAACGGTAGGTAGACGAAGGGATATTGCAGGCCCTTGCTCACCCACACGGTCATGATCTGGACCGCGGCAGCGTCACTGTCCAGGCGTCGGCTCCGCTCTGCGGTGCGGCGGTCACCATTGCACTCGCGGGTCACCCACTCCAGTAGCCCCGGGAGTCCCATCCGCTCCGCGTGGGCACGCTCGTGCAGGATCTCGGCCAGGTGCCGCAGGTCGGTCATCCGCCGTTCCCCGCCCTGCCAGCCGAGCACCCGCTGCGCCATGCCGTTGGCCTGGGCGGCTTCGAAGACCGCGGCGGCCCCGTGCTCACGGAGGTGGTCCGCCCAGGTGCGCAGGGTGGCCCCGATCCGTTCGGTGAGGGCGTCACCTCCGGTGTGCAGGCTCTCGGCGTCCTCCCCGAAGAACATGGTCGTGGCGGCGGCGCGGACCAGGCCGGAGCGGTGCGGTTGGTCCATCGCCCGCAGCAGGGCCAGCCAGTCCTGTGCTGCTTCCGAGGCGAAGATGTCTGCGTCGCCGGTGTAGACCGCCGGGATGCCTGCGGCGGCCAGGGCCTCGCGGCAGACCCGTGCATCGGTGTGGTTCTCCACGATCACCGCGACGTCTCCTGCCCGGACCCGGCGCTTGCACCACAGGGCGCTGGGGTCGGCGAGCAGGGCGCCGATGTCTGCGGCCATGTCGGCCGCGATGTAGGGCCGCAGCGTGCCGATCGGGATCGTCTTGGTCCCGGTGATGCCGAAGCGGGCCCGGCCGGCGACCCGCAACCGGAACGGGTCGGTGTGGGTGTCGCGCTCCACGCGGCGTTTGGTGTGGCGGGCTTCGACGGGGCGGACCAGGATCTCGTCGTTGCCGAGCGCGGCGCCGCCGAGGACCACCTGCAGGGTGTCGACCAGGGCCTTGTCACTGCGCCAGTTGGTGCCCAGGGTGCGCCGGTCGGTGGTGGTCGCGGCTGCCTGCAGGTAGGTCTCGATGTCACCGCCGCGGAAGGCGTAGATCGCCTGCTTGGGGTCGCCGATCAGGATCAGGGTGGAGCGGCCCCCGAACGCCCGCTCCAGCACCTGCCACTGGACCGGGTCGGTGTCCTGGAACTCGTCGACCATCACGATCCGCCAGCGCTCGGCCATCCGGCGACGGGCGGGCGCATCCTCCGGTTCGAGCGCACGTGCGAGGCGGGTGAGCAGGTCGTCGTAGCCCAGGACGCCGAGCCGCCGCTTCCGCGTCTCGAGTTCGGCCAGTGCCGCCCGGGCGAACTCCACCCGGGCGCTGGCGACGGACCCCGGGGGCGCGTCGTCCGGCACCAGTGCGGTGTGGGGGTTGGCCGCGGCGGCCCGGACGATCGCCAGGGCCTCGGCCCGCGACAGTGGCGGATCCTCGGGCGACTTGCCGTGGCGACCCAGGTAGAGGTCGTCGACGACCTCGGTGACCAGGTCGTCCAGGTCATCCACCAGGGTGACGCCCGCGTCGGTGTCACCGGCCACCCCGAGCGAGCGGAGCACCAACTGGCAGAACTGGTGGGTGGTGGCGATGGTGGCCGCGTCGAAGCCGGCCAGGGCGACCCGCAGCCTTCGCCGGCGGAGCGCCACCTCCTCGTCGGTGCCGGCGATGAGGTGTCCGAGCAGGCCCGCGTCGTCGGCGTACGCCGTGGGGTCGTCGATCCGTTGGGCCAGGGCACGTTCGGCGGCGACGAGCTGTTCGCGGACCCGTTCGCGCAGTTCGCGGCTGGCCGCGCGGCCGAAGGTGATCAGCAGCATCTCGTCGAGGGTGGCCTCGCCCTCGGCGACGTAACGGGTGACCAGTGCCGCGAGGGTGTAGGTCTTGCCGGTGCCGGCACTGGCCTCGAGCACCGTGGTGCCCCGGGGCAGGTCGCCGAGCAGGTCGAAGGGTTCCATCTGGGTCATTGGCCCGCCTTCTCCGAGTCGAGCATCGGATGCCACAGCCGCGTCGCGAGCTCCCCGAGCTCCGGCAGGAGTGCCTCCAGCGGCGCATGGGCGCCCCAGACCCGCTGGTGGGCAGGGTCTGCGTCCTCACCGTCGTACTTGCCCGACTTCCACTTGAAGGTCGCCTCGCGCCAGGGGTCACCGCCGGTGCGGGAGGCAGCGGCCCAGGCGTACGACGCCTTCAACGGCAGCGGGAGCGGGCGTCGGCGCCCCTCGTCACGCAGGTCGACCAGGTCGGCCAGGAGCGCGGGCGCGCGCTCGTCGAGCGGGCCGAGCAGCATCGTCTGGGGCCGCTTCCCCGTCGCCCTGCGGGCGATCACCAGCGCGGTCCAGTTGCGGTCCGGGTCCGCGGCGCTCAGGGCAAGCAACTGAATCCAGGCCTGGAGCATCTGCTTGGGCCCCATCCGGGAATAGCCGACCGAGACCAGCCGGTCCCCGTGCACGCGCGGCACCGTGCCGCCGAGGTGCCGTCCGCCGGGGAGTTCCACGTCGATGTCGATGCTCCGTGCCGGGATCTGGCTGTGGGTCAGCGCCTCGATCGCCAGGCCCATCGCCTGTTCCCTGATCTCGCTGGCCACCTTCCAGCCGAGGTGGCCCGGCGGCAGGGTGCCGCGTCGCCATTCGAGTTGGCGGGCCTGGTCGGGATGGATGCCGGCCATCATGTCGCGCAACATCCGGTCACCGACGGCCCACGACTCCAGTGCGTCGATGTCCACCGGCATCGCGTCCGCGACCGGGTCCGCCTCCCAGGGCAGGGTGACGTCGAGGGCCTGGAAGAACCCCTTGACCGGGTGGCGGGCGAAGCGGAGCAGGTCGTCGAGCCCGACGTCGTCGTCCAGCGGCACCCGCAGCGGCTGGTCCAGGAACCCGGGCAACTCGGGCCGGACTCCCTCGGCGGCACGGGCCGCGACCAGGGCGGTCCGGTCAAAGGTGAACGGATGTGGGCCGCCGCCGAGTTGTCCCGGCACCAGGTTGCGGGAGTCGAACGGCTGCAGCGGGTGCTCGACGACGATGCGGGAGCGGGCGAGGACCACCTCGTCCGGATCGCTGCTCGGCGGCACGGCGACCTGTTCGACGGTGCGGTCGAGTGCGTCCAGCAGTTCCCCCAGCGGCACCGCGGGTGGCCGCGGCTGGCCGGTGTGCTCATCGGCGCCGGTATAGGTGATCACCAGGTGCTCGGTGGCGGCGAGCACGGCGTCGAGGAGGAGTTGCCGGTCCTCGCTGCGTACGTCGCGCTCCCCGGTGAAGCGGCGCCGGGCCAGAACGTCGTCACCGTCGGCCAGGCCGAACCGGGGGAAGACCCCGTCGTCGAGGCCGAGCAGGCAGACCACGCGGTGCGGCACCGAGCGCATCGGGACCATGGTGCACACGGTGAGGGTGCCGGTGCGGAAGTTGGCGCGGGTGGGGCGCCCGGCCAGGTGGCGTCCCAGCAGCGAACGTACGTCGGGCAGCCGCATCCGCGTCGTACCGCGCTCGCCGGCGTCGCGGAGCACTGCGGTGAGTTCACGCTGCATCTGGCCGCCCTGCCAGGCGTCGTCACGGCCGACCCGAGTCAGCGACGCGGTGCCGGCCAGGAGTGCCTCGATCCACTCCGTGAGCGTCTTGACCCCGACCAGACCATCCACGGCGGCGCGCAGGCGGGCGACATACTCGGCGAGGCGTCCGGCCAGGCCCACCCCGTTGCTGCTGACGTCGTCCAGCGGCAGGGTCGGGCCGAACCAGGCCTGCGCGTCTGCGGAGACGGCGACACCGGTGAGGATCCGGTCGATGCCGAACTGCCAGGTGTTCTGCACGAACCCGTCCAGGCCGAAGACTTCCCGGTGTTCGGCGTCGAAGCCCCAGCGGATCCCTGCCTCGGAGACCCAGTCGGTGATCGTGGCCAGGTCGTCGTCGGTGAAGCCGAAGCGGGAGCGGACCGGTTCGGCCTGGGCGAGGTCGAGCACGTCGCTGGCGGTGGTGCGGCCACCGGCCAGGTCCAGGAGGCGGGCCGCGACCGCGAGCAGCCCGTTGGTCTGGGTCAGTGCCCGGTCGGCCAGGCGGACCCGGAGGGTGTGGGCGGGATGGCTGGCGTCGACGTCGCCGAGCCCGAAGGCGGCCGTGATCAACGGGGCGTAGGTCTCGATGTCGGGACACATCACCAGGATGTCGCGCGGTTCGAGGCTCGGGTCGTCCTCGAGCAGGGCGAGCAGGCTCTCGCGGAGCACGTCGACCTGGCGGGCCGGGCCGTGGCAGGCGTGGACCTGGATGCTCCGGTCGTCACGCGCCAGGGTGCGCCCGGCGGGGCGGACGACGTCGTCGCGCAGGTCTGCCTGGAGCCAGCGGAGCAGGTTGTCGCCGTCCTCGGCCGGATCGGGCCCGGTGGGCGCCAGGTGTTCAGTCGTGGCGGTGTCGCCGAGCAGCCGTTGCAGTTCGCGTACGTCGCGTCCCAGCGTGGTCAGCAGCGGGTGGGTCACCCGGAGGTGCGAGTCGTCCAGGGCGCGCTCCACCGCACCTGCCGGTTCACCGGACAGCGCCTGCCACAGTTGCGGGCTCGGGTGCGGCAACCACAGGTGTACGTCGCGGTGCCCGGCCAGAGCACCGAGCAGGGCGACCTCGCTCTCCGGGATCCGGGTGTGCCCGAAGAGGGAGAGGCGGGGCGGCAGGTCGAACGACTCCGGGTAGTCGTGGAGGCGTTCGATCGTCGCGGCCAGCCGCGCCTGCGGGGGTGGCGCGTCGACGCGTTCGACCAGGCGGCGCCACAACTCAGGCTGCCAGGCGAGGTCGTCGTCCAGGCGACCACCGCGGCCGTCGGAATCCCCACCCGGAGCGCCCGGGGCGGCATCGGACCAGTCGGTGACCAGTTGTGGCCGTTGCACGGCGTACCCGGCGAAGAGGCGGGCGATCCGTGAGGCCACGGCATGGCGGCGTCCGCGCCGCAGTTCGGCCTCGGTGCCGGTGTCGAAGTGGCCCAAGTGGGTGGCGACGGTGGCGAACCACGGCTCGTCCATCGCCTCGTCCATGCACTCGAGGAGCGGCCAGACCAACCCGTCGGGGGCCCACGGGTCCTCGTCGGTGGTGCCCAGCACCTCGGCGACCAGGGAGTGGGGGGACCGGAAGGCGACCCCCGCGCAGACGCCGTCACCGCGGGAGCCCGCCGGGTCGGCGGTGCCCAACCGGTGGGCGAGGCGCTGGGAGAGCCAGCGCTCGACGCCGCGGGCAGGCACGACCACCAGCTCCGTGGCGAACGGGTCGTCCGAGGGAGAGGCCAGGAGCTCGGCCAGGCCCTCGGCGAGCGTGTCGGTGCGCTCGGCCCGATGGATCGTCCAGGTCACGGGGACACCTTCGCACGGGGCCACGACACTTGCTGGCGCCCACCGCCGGACCGCGTCCTGAGACAGTCGGGCGGACTCGCTTCCGCACCCGCTGGAGGCTGGTGTTGGATGGCGCCATGACCGAGCCCCGCAAGTTCCTCCTCGACGAGTCCGAACTCCCGACGCACTGGTACAACATCGTCGCCGACCTGCCCACTCCGCCTCCGCCGCCGCTGCACCCGGGCACCCACCAGCCGGTCGGGCCCGAGGACCTGGAGGCGCTCTTCCCGCCGGAGTTGATCGCCCAGGAGGTCTCGGGTGAGCGGTTCATCGAGATCCCGGAGCCGGTCCGCGAGGTCTACCGGCAGTACCGCCCCGCGCCGCTCTATCGCGCGCACCGGCTGGAGCAGGCCCTGGCCACCCCGGCCCGGATCTACTACAAGTACGAGGGCGTCTCCCCGGCCGGCTCGCACAAGGTGAACACCTCCGTGCCGCAGGTCTACTACAACAAGGTCAACGGAATCACCCGCCTCACCACCGAGACCGGCGCCGGGCAGTGGGGCACCGCCCTGGCCTATGCCTGCTCGCTGTTCGGCCTGGAGTGCGAGGTGTGGCAGGTCGGTGCGTCGTACGACGGGAAGCCGCAGCGCCGCACGCTGATCGAGGTCTTCGGCGGGAAGGTGCACCGTTCGCCGTCGCGGATGACCGAGTCCGGCCGCGCGTTCGCCGAGGACCACCCGGGTTCGCTGGGCATCGCGATCTCCGAGGCCGTCGAACTGGCTGCCCAGGACCCGGGCGCGAAGTATGCGCTCGGGTCGGTGCTCAACCACGTGCTGCTGCACCAGACGATCTCCGGTGAGGAGACGTTGAAGCAGTTGGCGATGGCCGGCGAGGACGGCGCGGACCTGGTCATCGGTTGCGCCGGCGGCGGCTCCAACTTCGCCGGGCTCGCGTTCCCGTTCCTGCGCGAAAAACTGGCCGGCAACCAGTCGCCGCGCATCCTGGCCGTCGAGCCGACCTCGTGCCCGACCCTGACCCGCGGTGAATACCGCTACGACTTCGGTGACACGGCCGGGCTGACGCCGCTGATGAAGATGTACACCCTGGGCCACGACTTCGTGCCCTCACCGATCCACGCCGGCGGGCTGCGCTACCACGGCATGGCGCCGCTGGTCTCGCACTGCGTGCACGAGGGGCTGATCGAGGCCACCGCGCTGCACCAACGCGAGTGCTTCGAGGCCGGGATCGAGTTCGCCCGGACCGAGGGGATCGTGCCCGCCCCGGAGTCGGCGCATGCCCTGGCCCAGGCCCGGCGCGAGGCGCTTGCCGCGAAGGAGTCCGGCGAGGAGAAGGTGATCGTGATCCAGTTGTCGGGCCACGGCCTGCTGGAACTGGGTGCCTACGAGCAGTTCCTGGCCGACGCGCTGACCGACGACGCCCTCTCCGACGAGGCACTCACCGCAGCCCTCGCCGCCGTACCGGAGATCACCGGCTGAGGCGAGGAGTGAGCGCGGAGGTACGCCGCCGCCCCCACTTGTGCGGTGCTGTTGACGAAATCGCGCGTCACAGCCCTACTCAAGCGACGAGGACCCCGCGTTACAGCGGGAGGGGCGGCGGCAGCCTCGTCACGGGTGCCGGCGGGCAGGTCACTGCCAGATGCGCACGTAGTCGACCTGGGTGGTGACCCGGGCGGGCATCACGGCAGGGTCGTACTCGTTGCCGGTGGTGCCCATCATCTGGGTCAGGGCCAGGAAGAACGGGTGATCGAACGGGGCGTTCGCGTTGAGCAGGCCCACCGGCGAGGAGTAGTTGTTCTCGATGCACAGATCCCCGTTGACGAAGATCCGCAACCGGCGGGGCTCCCACTCCAGTCCATAGGTGTTGAACTCGCCGGGATTGACCGCACAGATGCCGGTGACGACGTTCCGGTTCTTCGCCTTGTTCGTCATGCCGGCCAGGTAGTGCATGCGCGGAATAGCGTCGTCGGGGTGGGACGAGTAGTGCTCCACGATGTCGATCTCGCCCGACAGCGGCCATGCACCGTATCGCGACTGGTCCACCGGCCACAGCCAGATCGCCGACTGAAGACCCGGGCGGCGTACGTCGGGGAACCTCGCGCGGATCTCGTACTTGCCGTAGGTCTGGGAGTGGGTGCCGAAGTGCGAGACCTGCCCGGCGACGTACTGCGAGGCCTTGCCCTTGCCGCAGTCGACCGTGTTGGGCAGGCGGACCATCGAGAGCTCTAGGTGGCCGTCACGGACGGCGATCACGTCGTCGCGGTCGTCGTAACAGGTGTAGAGCGTCTTCGTCCCGTTGGTGACACCCGAGGTCGCGGTGACCTGGGGATACCAGGCGTCGCGATCCAGTTCGGTCCCGTCGAACTCGTCGCTGTAGGTGCACGTCCAGGCACTGCCGTCGGCCTTGCGTGGCGCCTGCCCGGCGCACGGCTTGTCCGCGATGCCGCCCTGCTGGCCGGCGTTGGACGGGGTGGACGGGCTGGACGGGGTGGGGGTCGAACCGCTGGGCGCGGGCGCAGGTGCCGGCTGCACCGGCGTGGCGACCACCAGCGTGTAGGTCGCCGAACGGGTGCTCCGCAGGCCGTTGGTGATCGCGACGCGATAGGCATAGGTGCCCTCGGTCCGCTGG
This sequence comes from Nocardioides sp. AE5, assembly GCF_031844485.1. Classification (NCBI taxonomy): domain Bacteria; kingdom Bacillati; phylum Actinomycetota; class Actinomycetes; order Propionibacteriales; family Nocardioidaceae; genus Nocardioides; species Nocardioides sp. AE5. Next base: position 210,391 of record NZ_JAUZVI010000006.1, on the reverse strand, counting down.
CTCACCGTGAACTGGGCCTGGCCCGCGTCGTCGAGGGTGCCGGTGGCTGCCCGCGTCCAGAGCAGGCCATAGGCCTTGTGCTCGAGGGTGACCCGGCTGCCGGCGGGCAGGGCCGCTCCAGTGATGGTGGCCGTCAGTGTCGCCGACTCGCCCGGAGCCACGTCGGCCGGACCGGCGAGGGCGACCCGCAACGGCGCCGACGACGACGCCGGTGCGGCCAGGCCGAGCAAGGCCACGATCAAGGCGAGGGCAACGGCGAAGGTCCTGCTCGAGAAAGTCACGAGCGACCACCCTAGGTGAACAAATCGGACATACGAAACCGGTCCCGGGTTCCGGGTGTCGTGATCCTCGACTCATTCTTCCTACAGAAGCGCCCCGGCTTGCCGATCAGATGTCGCGAACCGGAAGGGAAGTGAGCAGATGACAACGCTGGTGCGCGAGGCCGCGGTGGTGCCGAGTGGAGTCGAGCGGAAGCTCGCCCCGGAGGCGATCATCGTCTCCAAGACGGACCCCAAGGGCCTGTTGACCTATGTCAACGACACCTTCCTGGAGATCAGTGCCTATGAGGAGGCCGATCTGATCGGGCGGCCGCACAACGTGATCCGGCACCCGGACATGCCACGGGCGGTCTTCAAGCTGCTCTGGGACACCCTGGCCAACCAGGACGAACTCTTCGCCTACATCGTCAACCTGTCGGCCGACGGTTCGCACTACTGGGTGCTGGCCCACGTCACGCCGTCGCGCGACGAGACCGGCCAGACCATCGGCTTCCACTCCAACCGCCGGGCGCCGTCGACCGCGGCGATCAGCCAGGTGGTCCCGATCTATCAGCGCGTGCGCGCCATCGAGGACGCCCAGCCCAACGCCCGGGCCGCCACCGAGGCTGGTGCACGTGCGCTGGAGCAAGTCCTGGCCGACCGTGGCCAGACGTACGACGAGTTCGTCTGGCACCTGATCAACCTGGAGGACCAGCCGTGAACAGCCTGCACATTGCCGAGGCCCCGGCGCCTGCCGCTGCGCCGACGGCCCTCACCGAGGACGAGCGCGCTGAACTCACGGCGTACCGGGCCCTCTCCGCACGGATGCTGGACACGCTGCGCGCGGCCGGCCGTGGCGACCTCGAGGCCCGGGTGCACCGGGTGCCGGAGACCGATGCGTACGCCGACCTGGTCGAACTGCGCCACGCGGTGAACCGGGTCCTCGACCTCTCCGATGCGTTCATCCGCGAAGCTGGCGCCGCCCTCACCGCTGCCGGCGAGGGGCGCTACCACCGGCGCGTCCTCGAGCGCGGCATGCCGGGACACTTCCGGGTGGGCGTCGCCTCGATCAACGCCGGCCAGGCCCAGATGGAGCAGGCCGCCGACCAGGTGCAGGGAGCCACCGCCGAGCGCCAGGAACTCGCCAACCAGTTCGAGTCGGTGGTGGTCTCGTTGACCGAGCACGTCGTCGACTCGTCGCGCCAGATCTCGACTGCGACCACGGACCTGACCCGCTCGGCCGAGGGCGCCGGCGCCGAGATGGAGCAGGCCCGGACCACGGTCGAGGAACTCTCCACCTCGTCGCAGGAGATCCAGCAGGTGGTGAAGATGATCGACGCCATCGCTGCCCAGACCAGGTTGCTGGCGCTGAACGCCACCATCGAGGCCGCCCGGGTCGGCGAGGCCGGCAAGGGCTTCGCCGTGGTCGCCTCCGAGGTCAAGGAACTGGCCAACGAGACCCAGACCGCGACCCAGAAGGTCGGTGAGCACGTGGCGATGATCCAGAACGTCACCTCGGACGCGGTGAGCGTGATGGCCAGCGCCGGGGCGACCGTGCAGCAGATGAACACGATGGTCACCGAGATGGCAGCAGCTGTCGAGGGCGGCGCCGAACAGGAGGGCCTGAGCGGGGCGACGGTGAACCTGCGCGCCCAGGTCAGTGACTTCCTGCAGGTGATGCGCCGCTGACGGCGCACGCGTGGCGCTCTCGCGGTCAGTTCGGTGATTCGCCGAACAGGCTGGTCCTGCCTGGTCCACCATGGCCTTCGATCACCACCATCAGAAGCGAGTCCCCCATGCATGCACGTCCCCGGTCCTACCTCTTTCCCGTCCTGGCCCTGGGCCTCGTCCTCACCGCATGCGGTGACGGCGACGAGCCCATGGATGCCGCGGGAGCAGAGGCCGCGGTGCGCGACTTCATCGACTCCTTCAACGACGGCGACTACCGGGATGCCTGCGACCGCTGGACTGAGGAGTACGAAGAGGCCAGCATCGCGGAGTGGAACGAGGACGGCTTCGGCGCCGGGGTCAAGACCTGCAAGCAGTTGCTGACGCAGACCGACCTGATCATGCGCGCCTTCCTTGACGTCGAGGAGGGCGAGGACCTGCTGGTCATCGAGGAGATCGAGGCCACCGTCGACGGCGAGAGTGCCACCGTGACGGTCGACTATGGGGACGGTGACACCGCAGGGTTCGGACTCGTCCACGTCGACGGCAGGTGGCTGATCGACTCCGACACCGACGAGGAGTCCGGGCTCGACGAGGAGTCCGGGACGGAACCGAGCGCGAGCGAGTCCCCCGACGTCGCTCCGTCGGCGGTCGGCGATGCCATCGAGCTCGGCGACTGGACCGTCACCGTGACCGAGGTCGTGGCGAACGCCGACGATGCCCTCGCCACGGCCAACGAGTACAACGATGAGCCGCGGGGGCAGTACGTCCTGGTCACCTATGAGGCGGTCTACAACGGCGCGGAGCGGACGGCGGATGCGGCCTCGGACCTGACCTGGACCTTCGTCACCCCCAGCGCCGAAGTGCTGGACGAGGCCAGCCAGACCACGCCTGCCGAGGCCGCGGACTGGACCACGACGGTGCGCACCGGCGGGAAGGCACGTGGGCAGGCACTCTTCGACGTCGACCCGACCCAGGTCGAGGGCGGCACGATCAGCGTCGAGACGTACGACGTCGACTACGACATGCACTACGCCGACATCGAGTTCTGAACGGCGTACGACGGTCCCGAAATGCGAGGAAGCCCCGGTCTCCCGGGGCCTCCTCGTCCTGCGCGCCTGTAGGGATTCGAACCCCAAACCTTCTGATCCGTAGTCAGATGCTCTATCCGTTGAGCTACAGGCGCATGCCCTCGCAAGAGGACTGCACGAGGATAGCCGACCTGCGGCCGTTCGGCGAAATCAGGTGGACTCGCGCAGGCTGGCGAGCATGTCCTCGGCGTCGCCCCACACCGAGGCGAGGATCCCCCGGCCGGCCGCGAGCAGGTTGGCGATCTCCGGCGTACTGAGGGCATAGATGACCGTCGTGCCCTCGCGCGTCGAGGTGACCAGGCCGGAACGGCGCAGCACCGCTAGCTGCTGCGAGAGGCTGGACGACTCGATGCGCAGGTCGGCCAGGAGGTCACGCACCGGCATCGGTTCCTCCTGGAGGAGCTCCAGGACGCGGATCCTCACCGGGTGTCCCAAGGTGCGGAAGAGCTCCGCCTTGGCCTGGTAGATGGGGATACTGGTCGTCATTGCTCCCCTCCCGGGTCCGGTGTGACTGAGGATGCAGATTACATTACTTGCAAAGTTCTTCAAGTAATGTCAGCCTGCATTCCCATAGGGTGGCGAGCAGCGTGTCACCAGCAAGGCAGAGCGACACTTCCACGAGAGGGTCAAGGCAAACGATGGCAGACGTTGAGGCAGCACTGGATGCAGCCGGGCTCAAGAATCCGCACGTGCGTGAATACGTGCGCTACTACGCCGAGCTCACCGGAGCAGAACGCGTCGAGGTGGTCAGTGCCGCTGACGACTCCCGCCTGATCCAGGAAGCGCTGGAGGCCGGCGAGCTCTCCCCCGCCGGCGACGGGCTCTACTACTCGCGCAGCTTCCACAAGGACACCGCGCGCTCCGAGGAGCGCACCGTCGTGGCCACCAACGACCCCAAGGACAAGGGCGTCTACAACAACTGGAAGCCGGCCTCGGAGATGAAGCCGCTGCTCGAGGACCGCATGCGTGGCGCGTCCAAGGGCAAGACGATGTACGTCATCCCCTACCTGATGTCGCCCCCCGGCAACGAGCTGGCGCCGTGGGCCGTCGGTGTCGAGCTGACCGACGCCCGCCCGGTCGTGCTGCACATGATCCGGATGTCGCGCGTCGGCGTGGAGTTCGTCGAGGACCTCGAGGACCCGAACCTTTTCGTCCGCGCGGTCCACGTGACCGGCGACCTGGAGAACCTCGGCCAGGGCACGCCCGAGGACCAGCGCTACTTCGTGACCGTCGCCGACGAGCGCACCATCCTCCACTTCGGTTCGTCGTACGGCGGCAACGCGCTGCTCGGCAAGATCGCCCACGGCCTGCGCCAGGCGGCGTACGACGGCTGGGCGAGCAAGAAGTTCCTCGGTGAGCAGTACATGCTGATCGGGATCCACGACAAGGAGACCGGCAAGGACTACCACATCTGTGGTGGCTTCCCGAGCGCCTCCGGCAAGACCAACCTGGCGATGATGCTGGCGCCCGACGCCCTCGGCGACCGCTACCACGTCTCCTTCTACGGCGACGACATCGCGTGGCTGTGGGTCAACGAGGAGGACGGCCGCCTCTACGGGATGAACCCGGAGTACGGCGTCTTCGGCGTCGCCAAGGACACCAATGAGCTGACCAACCCAACCGCTCTCCACTCGGTGGACCCGGGCACCCAGGCGATCTTCACCAACATCGCCTACAACCCGGACACCAAGGAGGTCTGGTGGGAGGGTCGCACCCCCGAGCCGCCGGCCGACACCACCGGGTGGCTGGACTGGAAGGGCAACCCGATCTCGGAGCGCTCCGAGGACGAGAAGGACGCCCCGTGGGCCCACCCGAACAGCCGGTTCACCACCACGCTGGACAACGTGCCCAACATCGCCAAGGACTACAACGCCGCGGCTGGCGTGCCGATCGACGCGATCATCTTCGGTGGCCGCACCCGCGACCGTGAGCCGCTGATCCGCGCGATTCACGACCTCGCCGAGGGCGTGTACGACGGCCTCACCCTGGGCGCCGAGGCCACCTCGGCGGCCGAGGGCAAGGAGGGCGTGCTCCGCTACGACCCGATGTCGAACCGGCCGTTCATGGCCTACGGTGAGGGCGACTACGCGCGCCACTACCTCGACATCGTCGGTGCTGCCAAGGACCAGCCGATCTTCGCCCACGTGAACTGGTTCCAGCGCGACCCCGAGGACGGCCACTTCCTGTGGCCCGGATACCGCGAGAACCTGCGTCCGCTGCTGTGGCTGATCCAGCTCCGCAACGGTGAGGTCTCCGGTCGCGAGACGCCGGTCGGCATCCTCCCGACCGTCGAGGAGCTCAACCTTGAGGGCCTCGACATCCCGGAGCAGGACCTCGAGACGATCCTGTCGATCGACGTGGACCGCTGGAAGCAGGAGATGGGCTACCGCGAGGAGCACCTCAAGCAGTTCGAGAACCTGCCCGAGGAGATCTGGGAGGCCCACCGCCGCGTGGCCGCCGCCCTGGACCAGGCCTGAGCGAGGAGTGAGGCGGAGGTACGCCGAGGAACGAGGCGTGCCGAAGCCAGGGCCCGGAGGGCCGTCCGTGATTCACGGACGGCCCTCCGGCCATTTCAGGCATAATCTCCCCGCAGGGGGCCGCACTGTGCTGCCCACCGGGGGCGAGCGGCGAGGAAGGGGTTGTCCGTGGACGGTTCAACCAGTCCGCACCAGCGTGCACTGCTGGAATCGGCTGGCATGGGGGTCTATGAGGCGATCGCTGCGGCCAGCGGGGTGCCGGCCGATGACCCACTGGTGCGCGACCAGCCCCAGGCGGTGGCGCTGCTCCTCGAACTCGGCCTGCTCCACCTCGAGAACGACCGCTATGCCGTGGTGGACCCCAACTCCGTCCAGTCCGGCATCGTCTCCCCCCTGGGCCAGCAGGGCGCCCAACTGATCGCCGAGTCGAGCCAGTGGGCCCAGACCCTGTCCGACCTCAGCCAGGTCTACCGTCGTTCACCCTCCACCGAGGATGGCCCGGTCACCCGCCTGCGCGGGGCACAGATCGACCGCTTCCTGGCCGAACTGGTGCCCAGCGCCAAGACCGAGATGCTCACCGCTCAACCCGAGGGTGACCGCGGCGGCTCCGACCTCAAGGAGGCCGGCGCCCGCGACGTGGAGGCGCTGCGCCGCGGGGTTTCGGTGCGCACGATCTACCAGCACGCCGCCCGCCGCTCCCGGCCCACCCGTGCGTACGTCGCCAGGGTGGTCAAGGAAGGCGCCGAGGTGCGCACCCTGGACGAGTTCTTCAACCGCCTGATCGTGGTGGACCGGGCCGTTGCCCTGATCCCCTCCGGTGACGACCTCAACGTCGCCCTCGCGATCCGCGATGTCGACCTGGTCGCCTATCTGGTCGACATCTTCGAGCGCTTCTGGGAGCGCGGCCGGCCGTTCGAGAGCCAGGAGTCCAGCACCCTGGCCAGCATTGCCGCAGAGCAGCGCGCGATGGCGATCCGGATGCTGATCGAGGGCCACTCCGATGCGACCTGCGCGAAGCGGCTCGGAGTCAGCCCGCGGACCTATGCCGCCTATGTGGCTGACCTGAAGAACGAGTTCGACGCCCAGACGCGATTCCAGCTGGGCTATCGGATGGGCCTCAAGGGAACGACGGGCACCCCGGACGCCTGACCGGTGGATCCGCCCGCACAAGGCGTCCTGAAATAGGAGCGAGGGCAGCGACTCGGAGTCGCTGCCCTCGCGGTGTCTGGGACGGGCCGGGGGGATGGCTCAGGGACCGAACATGTGGGGGGTTGAAGGGTCCTTCGTCCCAGGTCTTTCTCAGTCGAGGAGGACGGTCGAGATGATCTCGCCGCGGCCCCAACTGCTGTCTATGGCCTGTGCGGAGACGGCGGTGGCGCCGAGGAGACCGGCACTGATGCCAGCCGTGAGCACAATCGCGGCAACCCGCTTGCTGAGCTTCCTCATGCTGTTCTCCCCACAGAAGTCATTCTTTTTACCCGTCTACAGTGTGCGCCATTTTGCTGGAACTTGCCCATGAATCCGGTTGCAAGAATCTGCATTGCAAGGATTCGCAGAAGTCTTTACCCACTCTGCGACGGGTTCATGCACGATCCACCAATCTTTTTTCCACTCTTGAAATCGCGGATGTCCCGCGACCCCGGAGTGGTTTCGCGGGACATCCCATGCGCGGAGGCGGAGGGATTTGAACCCTCGATGGGGTTGTAGCCCCAAACCCGCTTAGCAGGCGGGCGCCATAGACCAGACTAGGCGACGCCTCCCCAACGCGCGCCTAGGTTACCTGCAGATCCGCGCGGGCGCAGAATCGGGTGGTCCCGGCGGTGCGCGTCAGGTGCGCCGACGCTTCTGTGGCCGCTTGAAACCGCGCTCGGCCAGGCGGGCCTGGATGTCGCGGACGAACGCCTCGCGATCGGCGGCCAGGATCTCCACCGGGATGGTGGTGCTCCCGCCGTCGCGCAGCCTCAGCACCAGGCAGGGCGCCCCGGCGATGGTGTCGGTGACCGCCTCCTCGACGTCGGCCCAGCGGGCTTGCCGGACGCCAGCGCCCCGCACGAACCGCACCCGGTAGCCGTCTGCCGTGGTGCGGACGACGTACGCCGCCCTGCCGAGCCAGAAGCCGACGCCGCAGACTCCGACCAGGGTCAGCACCACCGCGGCCGTGAGCACCAGGACGGGCGCGTCGAGGACGAGAACCAGGACGGTGGCGAGGAAGACCAGGCCCCCGAGCAGCAGGAGGACCAGGCCGAACAAGCGGGCGGTCAGATGCGGGGCAAGGCGGTAATCGGTCGACACCCCCCGATTCTCCCGCACCGCCACCGGGGCCCGGGCACGGCCCCTTGCACCGATGCGTGATGCAGGTCACACTCGATGGACTGTCCGGCGACACCAGGAGGCGCGATGAGGGATCCCGTCCAGCAGAGCCTGGCCGCCCTGGCCCAACTCGTCGACGTACGCGTGCCCGAGGGGACCGCGCTGGGCAACTGGCGGTGGACGGTGCGCCAGCGCCTGGCCGCCGTACGTGAGGGACTGGCCAACGAGACCGCGATCGCCAACGACGGATGGCTGGTCGCCCGCGAGAGCACGGTGCTGCGCGAGCGCACCGCCCTGATGACCCGGCTCGGAGCGCTGGGACCGGCCGTGCTGCAGGACGCCGACATCAACCGGGTCCGGGGCGAGCTCAAGCGGATCATCGCCGACGTCGACCGCCACCAGCAGCGCCTGCGTGACATCGCCTATGACGACGTCGAGATCGAACTCGGCGGATCCGAGTAGCCGCGACCACTGGCACCACCACGGTGCCCCACCCGTAGACTGTCCACGCTGGCGCCGGGCGACCACGTGTCGTCGTACGTCGGCACGGAGGGGTGCCGGAGTGGCCTATCGGAACCGCCTTGAAAGCGGTCGTGGGGAGACCCACCGCGGGTTCGAATCCCGCCTCCTCCGCCAGGCGGCCCGCCAGCGCGGAGCCGCAGCGCGCCAAGGATCAGTGGCGCACGGTGAGGAGGACGTCGCCCTCCTGGACCACATCGCCGACGTCGACGCGGACCTTGTCGATGGTGCCTGCCTGCTCGGCCAGCACCGGGATCTCCATCTTCATCGACTCGAGCATCAGCACCTGGTCGCCGACCTCCACCCGGTCACCGACGGCAACGGACACCTCGATCACGTTGGCCACCATCTCGGCGACGACGTCCGTGCTTCGTTCCCTGCTCATGGGATCGAACCTAGCCGTTACCGACAGGTACGCCGATCCGGCGGCCTCACATCAGGGGCGAGAAGCGCGCCGGCTCCGGACGCATCGCCGTCTGCTCCTCGGCCCGGCGTGCCCGACGGCCGTGCTGTCCGGTCAGGGCGAGGTCGATCCGGATGATCCCGTAGCCGATGACGATGCCGGCGACGAACGAGTAGCCCACGATCAGCACCGCTTCGAGCCAGCCGGTGGCCGGGTTGACCAGGAGGCCGGCGACCGAGGTGGTCAGGGCGACACCGAAGACGCAGAGCCACCAGCCCTGGCGGCGGCGGGCGCGCACGTGACAGCCCCAGACCAGGGCCGGTACGCCGAGCATCGCCTGCACCGGGCGGGGTGCCGCACCGAGGTGCTCGCGCATCCAGCGGACCACCTGGAGGACATTCTCCACGAACCCCTCGGCGCCGTAGCGGCGCAGCAGTTCGGTGTAGGCGAGGATGGCGACCATGGCCAGGGTCCCGACCAGCACCGCGATCGCGCCGCGCCTGCCGAGGCCGTGCAGTCCGGCGCCCAGGCTGTAGACCAGGGCTAGGGCCAGCACGAACGCCAGGGTGAGGGCGGTGTAGTCGAAGAGGCCCAGGTCGACCACCGGGCGATAGCCCACCACGCCGAGTGCACCGACCGCCGAGATCGCGATGGCCACTGCCGCTTCGCGCACCGCATGCCGGAACCGGACCGCGGGCACCGTCGCCATCACCGCCAGGACACCGGCGACCACGGAGGTCATCACCGCAGCCCCGGTGCGCAACAGTTCCGCCCCCGAGACCACCGCCAGCAGTCCGAGGGCGAGCGCAACGCATCCGAAGACCAGGGCCCGGCCGCCGGTGCGCAGTGACAGGAAGGCGGCGAAGCAGGTCGAGATGGTGACCGCAGCCGCCTGGTCGAGCCAGGCGGGCCCGATCCCGACCACATTCAGGCCGGCCAGGACGACGGCGCCGACCACCACCGTGCCCCACAGGGTCCAGCCGACGGCCAGGATCTTGCCGCGGCCGGTGCGGAGTCGCTCCAGCAGCACGCCCGCTCGCGACGGCGGGCGCTCGGCCTTCCGTCGGCCAGCGGAGCGTTGCGAGCGGGACACGCCGGACAGGCTATCGGGAACGGTGCCGCCGGTTCGCCAGAGCCGGGTTCGCGCTCCGCGCACTGTTGATCGCGTCACGCCGCAACGTGGCGTGCAGGACCTGCGGCCCTTCCCCGGCCTCGGCGACCACCTCGCCCATCGGGTCGACGACCAGGGAGCGTCCGGTGTAGCGGGGCTCCGGTTGCCCGACGGCCACGACGTACGCCGTGTTCTCGATCGCCCGGGCCCGCACCAGCGTCCTCCAGTGGGTGACCTTGGTGGCGTGCTCGGCCTCGGTGCGCCCGTGCACCCAGGCCGCCGGGACGAGGAGCACCTCGGCACCTGCCTCGACCAGGTCGCGGGCCAGTTCCGGGAAGCGCAGGTCATAACAGGTCATCAGCCCGACCCGGAACCCGCCGACGTCGACCACGACCGGCTCCCACTCCCCGGCCACCAGGCGGTCGGACTCCTTGTAGCCGAACGAGTCATAGAGGTGGATCTTGCGGTAGTTCGCGGTGGCGGCGCCGCGCAGCAGCAGGGTGTTCCACGGGCGGGCCGGGTCCGCGGAGCGCTCGAACATGCCGGCCACGACGGTGCGCTGCGGGCCGGCCAGGGCCCCGAGTGCCTGGCCGAACGGCCCGTCGACCGGTTCGGCGAAGGCGGAGACGTCGTCGCCGGGGCTGCCGAAGTCGCGGGCGAACGCCTCGGGCAGCACCACCAGGTCCGCGTCCAGCCCGTCAACGGCGGCAGCCATCGCGGCGCGGTTCTCCGCTGGGTCGAGGGAGGAGGCTGCCTGGACCAGGGCCACGTCGAGTTCGTCCATCCGTCCATCCTGCCACTGCGGCGCCGTGGCTCCGCGGTCCCCGTTCGGCTCTGCCAGACTGCCCCCATGAACCGCCAAGCCCTCGGAGCCGTGATCCTCGCCGGCGGCACCGCTGCCCGGATGGGCGGCGCGGACAAGGCATCGATCGAGTTGCACGGGCGCACCCTGCTCGCCTGGGCGCTGGACGCAGTGATCGACGCCGGGGAGGTCGTCGTACTCGGCGACTGGGTGCACACCGAGCGACCGGTCACCTTCACCCGTGAGGACCCGCACCTCGGTGGTCCGGCCGCCGGGCTGCTGCACGGCCTCGACTCGTTCGCCCGCCGTCCGGAGCAACTGCTGGTGCTGGCCGTGGACATGCCCAGGGTCTCGATGGGCACCTTCGCGCGGCTCCGCGAAGCGGCCCGCGGCCATGACGGCGCCGTCCTGTGCGGTCCGGACGGGCGGCGGCAACTCGCGCTGGTCGTGGAGACCACCGCCCTGGAGCGGGTCCGCCCGCCGCGCGAGGAGGAGTTCGGGCTGCCCGTACGCCGCCTCCTGGCCGACCTGGACCTGGTCGAGGTCTCCTCGATCGACGACGAGCACCGTGACATCGACGGGTGGGCCGACCTGCGCGACCTGGCCTGATCCCGGACTGGCCAAACCGGGCCCAGGGGGTTGCAGAGCGCGCCGGCAACGATCACGCTGGAGTCGTGAACCTCCACGACTGGATCGACGAGTTGTGCGACGCCCTGGACATCGATGTCGAAATCGATGAGGCGCTCGTGCTCGACGTGGCGCGCGAGGCCGCGCACAACGTCGTACGCCCGGCCGCGCCGATCACCACGTTCCTGCTCGGGTACGCCGCCGGCGTACACGGGGCCGACCCGGAGCGGACCGAGGCCCTGGCCGCAGCCGCGCTGCGCCTGGCCGAGCACTGGGAGCAACCGGCCGGGGCACCGGACCCGGACGACATCGCCGACCCGATCCCCGATGACGCCGGGGTCGACCATGCCGGCGACCTGAAGGACCTCGAAGGCCTCGACCACAACTCCTGACGGCCCACGAACGCTCACTCGTTGATGTCCGAAAGCTCAATCGTTGCGCTCTGGGCATCAACGATTGAGCGTTCGGACATCAAGCACTGAGCGTTCGTGGGATCCGGTTAGGGTGGCGGCATGCGTGCCGTCGTCGCCAACGGGACCGGTGGTCCCGACGTACTCTCCGTCGCCGAAGTGCCCGATGCCGTCGCCGGACCGGGCGAAGTGCTCCTGCGGGTGCACGCCACGGCGGTCAACCGGGCCGACACCCTGCAGCGCCAGGGCTTCTACCCGCCACCGCCCGGGGCCTCGGAGATCATCGGCCTGGAGTGCAGCGGCACCGTCGAGGCCCTCGGCGAGGGCACCACCGGGTGGCAGGTCGGCGACCAGGCGTGCGCGCTGCTCGCCGGCGGTGGGTACGCCGAACTGGTGGCCGTCCCGGTCGGCCAGTTGATGCCGGTCCCCGCGCCACTGGACCTCACCGAGGCTGCCGCCCTGCCCGAGGTGGCGGCCACCGTCTGGTCCAACGTCTTCATGCTCGCCGGACTCGGCGAGGGCGAGTCGTTCCTGGTCCACGGCGGAGCCGGCGGGATCGGCACCTTCGCGATCCAACTCGCCGCTGCGCGCGGTGCCCGGGTCCTCACCACTGCCGGGTCGGAGGAGAAGCTGGCCACCTGCCGCGAACTCGGCGCGGAGGTCGCGATCAACTACCGCGAGCAGGACTGGACCGAGGTGGTCCGCGAGGGCGGTGGCGCGGACGTCATCCTGGACAACATGGGCGCCAAGTACCTCGGCCTGAACGTCGCGGCGCTGCGCACCGGTGGCCGGCTCGTGGTGATCGGCATGCAGGGTGGGGTGAAGGGCGAACTCAACCTCGGTGCCCTCCTGGCCAAGCGCGGCTCCGTGCACGCCACCTCGCTGCGGGCGCGGCCGCTCGAGGAGAAGGCAGCGATCTGTGCCGAGGTGGTCGAGCAGGTGTGGCCGTTGGTCGCCGAGGGGCGGGTGCGTCCCGTCGTACACACGACGATGCCGCTGGCCGAGGCCGCCCGGGCGCACCAGCTGATGGAGGAGAGCGGGCACATCGGGAAGATCGTGCTGACCGTGTGACTACCCTTGGGTCCATGAGTGAGAACCAGCCCGAAGAGCAGATCCTGATCCTCGGTCCCCAGGACGGCGAGGGCAACGACGGTGGCGGCGACGAAGAGCGCAACGTGACCGACCTCGTCGAGCAGCCGGCGAAGGTGATGCGGATCGGCACCATGATCCGCCAGCTCCTGGACGAGGTGAAGTCCGCCCCGCTCGACGAGGCCAGCCGCAACCGGCTCAAGGAGATCCACGAGTCGTCCATCAAGGAGCTCGAGGCCGGTCTGGCGCCGGAGCTGATCGAGGAGCTCGAGCGGATCTCTCTGCCGTTCACCGAAGGTACGCCGAGCGAGAGCGAACTGCGCATCGCCCAGGCGCAGCTGGTGGGCTGGCTGGAAGGGCTCTTCCACGGCATCCAGACCGCGATCTATGCCCAGCAGGTGGCCTCACGCGCGCAGTTCGAGCAGATCCGCCGGGCACTGCCTGCCGGGCTCATCCAGCAGGCGGGGCAGCAGCCGGGCGCACCCGGAGCAGAGGGCGAGGCCCCGGAGGGGCAGCCGCACGGCGGCCCCAGCTCGGGGATGTACCTCTAGTGGTCCGGCGTACGTCTGATTGATCAATCCCCGCCAGTGAACGCGTCGAGATAGCTATGAATGCGGCCTAGGCGTACCGGCTTCTGGTCCTCGGCGATTTCCTCTGCTCGTTCCCGCAGGGTGACCACATCGAGCATGCCTGCCCGGACGAGCGCGTCGACAAAGTCGCGGTCCTTTGGTGCCAGGCGGGCCAGTTTGGCAATTGCCAGGTCATGGGGCTCCAGGAACAAGGGGCGAGCTGGCTCGGAGGAGACCAGGCCCCACGTATGGAGCCGGTCACGCCATCCCCTGGGAAGGACCGCCGTCTCGGTCGAGATGCCCTCGGCGTACACACCGTTCATCCGGTGAAACGTCGACATCTCGCCGATGGCCGCCTCGACAAGGTCGGCCTTGGAGCGGTCGGGGTCGTCAAGGAACGCGATGTCGGCTTCCATCGAGGCGGTTGCCTCAGGTGGTAGTTCGTCTTCGTCGAAGGAACCCAGGATCGATTGGGACCCGAGGACGAGCACTTCTGCACTGTCGACGACCCGACAGGCCGCTCGCAGGAGGTGTGCAAGTTGTTGACGATTCACGCGGACTGGTGCTCACGGTTCCAGTGGTCATTGAAGTTCCGCAGAACCTGCGCCCGGGTCATGTCGTCGAGGATGCCAGCGAACGGGGTGTTCTGCCGCAGTTCGCACGCTTCCGGGCTCGGCGAGACGATGGTCTCCATCACCGCATCAAGGCCCTGCTCCAGGATCTGCTCCCAGCGGCCGAGGTGACGCACCGTCACACCGTCAGGACGGTGCGCGCCCTTCCATCGGGTGATGTTCTCGAAGGCGTGATCGATGACCTCCTGGGGAGCCGTCAGCAGTGGCGTCATCAGCGCGCGATGCAACCACAGTGACTTCTCCTGCTCCCGGGTCAGGGAAGGTCGAAGAAGACGGTTGACCTCACGCACGGGGATGCGGCGGTGCTTGCCGACCATGACGTGCTCCAACTCTCCCCGGTCACAAAGGTTCACCACCTGCTGGCGTGAGACACCGAGGCGAGTCGCGGTCTCGCCGGTGCTCAGGAGGTCACGGTCCACAGCCATGGGACCATCTTGGCGGGCAAACACCAAAAACACAACGCCATTCAGGTGCCTCCGCACGAGGCGCAGCCCCAGGGCGGCGGGCCTTCGGCGCGGGGTCAGGCGCCCTTGCGGGAGCGCCCGAAGAGGGTGCCGATGACGAGTGCGACCACGCCGACCATCGCCACGATCAGGCCCGGCGCGATCGCCTTGGTGATGCTCGGCGGAGCACCGTCCTCGACGCTGGTCAGTTCCACGTCCAGCGGCTCGGGCTCGGGCTCGGGGGCGAGTTCCTCCTGCACCTGGGCCAGGACCATGGGCGAGGCGGCCCGGGTGCCCTCGGTGCTCACTGCCTCGAAGTAGTTGGCACCCTGGACCTCGCCGACGAAGAAGATCAGTTCGTCGCCGGTCTGGATCTCACCGATGCCGCACTGCTCCGGGTCGGTCGAGGAGGCCACCCGGACCAGCGGGTCGAGTCCGCTGCCCTTGAGTTCGTCGGTGACCTGTACGTCGTAGATCCGCCGGTTCCCGTCCTGGGCCGGGTCCACGCGCTGCTCGGTCACAGTGCCGGTGAAGATGTGCACGGCATGGCTGACCTGCCGGTTGAACGGCAGCACCGGCTCGTCACACGCATAGGCAGGTGACGACCCGAGGGCCACCATCGGAAGGCCCAGCATCAGCAGCACCAGCACGCGGCGCATCGTCACCTCCGGTTCGTGGTCGGGCAGGGCTGGATGGTCCAGCCTAGACAATCGGCCCGGTTCAGGGTGTCACAGGCCGAAAAGTCCGGTGAGCACCGACGCCACGCCATCGTCCGTGTTGGCCGGTGCGACGCCTCGTGCAGCGGCCCGCGCGCTCGGGTGTGCGTTGGCCATCGCATAGGAGTGGCCGGCCCAGCGCAGCATCGGGATGTCGTTGGGCATGTCCCCGAAGGCGACCACCTCACCGGGCAACACGCCCAGCTCGGCAACGATCCGCTCCAGGGTGGTGGCCTTGGTGACACCGCGCGCGGACATCTCGACCAGTGCGTCGACCGAGGACCACGTGGTGGTGACCAGGTCACCGATCGCTTCCTCGACCTGTCCCCAGAACGGCTCCGGCGCGATGTCGTCATGCCGGGCGAGCACCTTGACCACGGTGCTGTCGACGATCTCGGGAAGCGAACCGATCGGGATCTCAAGGGGCTGCCGCACCCTCGGCTGATAACCCGGCTCCCGGGCGAAGCCGCCGGTCTTCTCCAGCGCAAAACTGGTCCCGGGGATCCTGCGGCGCAGTCGCTGCGCCGCGGCCAGCACCACCTCCGGCTCGATGGTCAATGCATTGCGCACCGCGTGACCGGGTACGTCGTACACGATGCCCCCGTTGGAGCAGATCGCCAGGCCGTGCCCGCCGACATCGCTCCACAGCGACTCCATCCACCGGATCGGGCGCCCGGTCACGAAGACCACCGGGATGCCGCGCCGGTCCAGTTCGCCGAGCACCTCGCGGGTGCGGGGGCTGACCTGGCCGTGGTCGTCGAGGAGCGTGCCGTCCAGGTCGGTGGCGACCAGTCTGGGTGCGGCCTGCTCAGGCATCGGTGCCGTCGGGTACGCCGTTGGGCCCGTCGCCCTGTGGCTCGTTGCCCCGGGGATGCGGCAGCGGGCGCGCCATCACCAGGTGGCCGTCCTCGTCGCCACCGCGCAGTTCGGTGAAGCCGCAGGTCGCCAGCACCCGGAGCCCGGCCCGGTTGGTCGGCTCGACCCTGGCCCGGACTCGGACGCCCAGAGCGTCGGTGAGGCCGAGCAGGCCCGTCAGCGCCTCGGTGGCGAAGCCGTGGCCGTGCGCCTCCGCGACCAGGCCATAGCCGACCTCCACCTCCGGCGTACCGTCGGCGGCGGGCTCGGGCGGACCGAAGAAACCGATCGAGCCCAGTGCGGTGACGCCGCGGACGATGTGGCGCGGCGCCCACGGGTCATCGGCACGCCACAGCGCGGCCGCATCGACGTCGTCGGGTCGCGGGTAGTCGCGGTGATAACCCTCGCGCCCGCGGCCGGCCCGGATCGCCTCGGAGTCCGCGCCGGTCCACAGCGGCAACCGGAGCCGCTCGGTGGTGACCATCGGGGGCAGGTCCATCAGGGGAACCAGCGGGAGACCTCGATGGCGGCGCCGTCCTCGTCGACCGGTTCGGTGACGTGGTCGGCGGCGTCCCGCACCTTCTCCACTGCCTGCCCCATCGCCACCGCACGGCCGGCCCAGGCGAACATCTCCAGGTCGTTGAGACCGTCACCGATGGCCAGTGCGTCAGCGGCCTCGACGCCGAGCTCCGCGGCGACGTGGGCGAGGCCGGAGGCCTTCGAGATGCCGACCGGGGCCAGGTCCATCCAGGCGGTCCACCCGATCACGTAGTCGGTGCCGTGCAGCCCGAGCTTGGTGGCCAGGTGGTGGAAGTCCTCCACCGTGGCGTCGGGGTCGCGGATGATGACGCGGCTGACGGGCCCGGCGACCATCTCCTCCACGTCGGTCAGGATCATCTCCCCGGAGAGCTCACCGGGAGGGAAGTGCCGGTTGACCCGATAGCCGATGCCGCGCTCCTCCACCCCGACCAGGGCGGAGGGGTGGTGCTTGAGCACCTCGCGTACGGCGACGCTGGCGTCGAAGGTCTCCTCGTGGACCACCTCGATCGGTGGGTAGCGCAACACCACCGCTCCGTTCGAAGCCACGATCCACAGCCGCTCGGCGCCCTCGTCGGGCAGGCCCAACTGGTCGGCGATCGGCGTCATCGCGTGCAGCGAGCGACCACTGGCCAGGACGATGTGGGCGCCGGCGTCATAGGCCCGGCGTACGGCGTCACGCACCGCCGGCGGCACCTCCCCGTGGACCGTCCCGGAGCCCTCGACCCAGCGCAGCAGGGTGCCGTCGATGTCGAGGGCAACCAGCTCGGGGCGCCAGCCCGGCAACGCTTCCTTCACGGCTTCACAATCGGCTCGAGCACCTCGCGGCCGCCGAGATACGGCTGCAGCGCTGCCGGCACCCGGACCGACCCGTCGGCCTGCTGGTGGGTCTCGAGGATGGCGACGATGGTGCGCGTCATCGCGCACAGGGTGCCGTTGAGGGTGGCGATCGGACCGGTGCGCTGCTGCTCGCCGTCGCTGAACCGCGCCCGGATGTCCAGGCGGCGAGTCTGGAAGTCCGTGCAGTTCGAGGTCGAGGTGAGCTCGCGGTACTTGCCCTGGGTGGGGATCCACGCCTCGCAGTCATACTTCGCGTTGGCGCTGGGCCCGAGGTCGCCGGCGGCGACATCGATCACCCGGTAGGCAAGCTCGAGCTTCTCCAGGAATGCCTTCTCCCAGGCCAGGAGGCGCTGGTGCTCGGCCTCCGCCTGGTCCAGGGTCGTGTAGACGAACATCTCCACCTTGTCGAACCAGTGCACCCGGATGATGCCGCGGGTGTCCTTGCCGTGCGAGCCTGCCTCCCTGCGGAAGCAGGGGCTGAACGCGGCGTAACGCAGTGGCAACGTCTCGGCGTCCAGGATCTCGTCGGAGTGGTACGCCGCCATCGGCACCTCGCTGGTGCCGACCAGGAAGAGGTCCTCGCCCTCGATCCGGTAGACGTCGTCGGCGGCCTGGTCCAGGAAGCCGGTGCCCTCCATCGCGCGGGGCTTGACCAGGGACGGCGCGATCACCTCGGTGAAGCCGGCCTCACGCGCTTGGTCCATGGCCAGGTTGACCAGGGCACGCTCGAGCTGGGCGCCCACCCCGGTGAGGAAGTAGAAGCGGCTGCCGCTGACCTTGGCGCCCCGCTCCAGGTCGATGGCGCCGAGCAGTTTCCCGAGCTCGACGTGGTCGCGCGGCTCGAATCCCTCGGCGGAGAAATCCCGCGGCGTCCCGACCTCCTCCAGGACGACGAAATCCTCCTCGCCGCCGGCGGGGGTGTGCTCGGAGGCGAGGTTCGGGATGCTGGCCAGGGCCGCCTTCCACGCCACCTCCGCCTCACCCTGGGCCGCCTCGGCCGCCTTCACCTCAGCGGCCAGTGCCTTGGTCCGCGCCAGGAGATCGGCCTTCTCGTCGGGCGATGCCTTGGGGATGAGTTTGCCGAGCTGCTTCTGCTCGGCCCGCTTCTCCTCGAAGTCGACGATCGCCTTGCGCCGCGTCGCGTCGGCGGCCAGTGCCCGGTCCACCGCTTCACCGGAGAGGCCACGCTTGGCGAGGGCGGCGCGGACGCGGTCGGGTTCGTCTCTCAGGATGCGGGGATCGATCATGGCGCAAGGCTATCTGCCGCCCCCGACCCCGGTCGCGGGGAATACCGGCAGCCGCCCGGTGGCGGCATACTTCAGGTCGTGACCGACCGCTCCGCCACCACGATCCGCCTCGTCTGGGCCACCGTCCTGCTCGGCGCCTTCGCCGTCCTGACCTTGCTGGTCGCCACCTCGTGGAGCCCGCTGGTCGACCTCGACCACTCGGTCGTCGCCGAGACCCGCACGTGGCCGGCGGACGGCAGCTGGCTCGAGGACTTCCTGCGCTGGCTGGAGCATGTCACCGGCACCATCGCCGGGACGGTCTACCTGGTGGCGCTGGTCGCCGCCCTCGCGCTGAACGCCCATCGCCGCGCGGCGGCGTACGTCGCGATCGTGATCGTCACCACCTTCGCCACCACCCACCTTTTCAAGATGCTCCTCGGCCGCGACCGGCCGGAGATCCAGGCCGCTTTCGACGAGTTGAGCAACGGGTCCTATCCCTCCGGGCACGCCTCCAATATTGCGGCGCTGGCCGGCGTACTCATCGTGGTGACCCACATGCTGGCGCGCCGGGCCGGGGTGCGCCGGCTGCTCGACGTACTCCTGCTGGCCCTGGTCGTGGCCGTCTGCATGGACCGGCTGCTGCTGGCACGCCACTACCCGAGTGATGTGATCGGTGGCCTGCTGCTCGGCTCCGGCCTGGTCCTGCTGGTGCTGGCGCTGTTCAGCCCGCAACCGCGCAGCACCGCGCTCACCGCCGCCCCGCTGGTCACGTCCGTGCCGGCAACCACCCGTGACCTGCACGTCGTGCTCAACCCGATCAAGGTCGAGGACGTCGGACAGTTCAAGGCCACCGTCGCCGAGTTGGCCGCCGAGTCCGGCTGGAACGAGCCGGTCTGGCACCTGACCAGCGTCGAGGACCCGGGCACCGGGATGGCCGCCAGCGCGTCCGTGGCGGGTGCCGACCTGGTCATCGTCTGCGGCGGCGACGGGACTGTCCGCGAGGTCTGTGCCGAACTGGCCGGCACCGGCATCCCGGTCGGGATCATCCCCGCCGGCACCGGCAACCTGCTCGCCCGCAATCTCGACATCCCGCTCTACCTCCGCTCCGCCATCGACGTGGCCCTGAACGGACAGGACCGGGCCATCGACATGGTCCGCGTCTCCGGCGATGGCGGGGTGGCCGACACCCACTTCATGGTGATGGCCGGGATGGGCTTCGACGCCGCGATCATGGAGGGCGTCAACGAGGACATCAAGAAGCGGGTCGGCTGGCTGGCCTATGTCTGGTCGGCGCTGAAGTCACTGATGTTCCCGGCGGTCAAGGTGGAGATCACCGTCGACGACGAGCCGCCCACCACGCACCGGGCGCGGACCATCGTGGTCGGCAACGTCGGCTATCTGCAGGCGGGCATGCCGTTGTTGCCGGACGCAGCGATCGACGACGGCGTCCTGGACGTGGTGCTGCTGCACCCCAAGCGCTTCCTGTCGTGGTTCCCGCTGGCGTTCCGGGTGTTGACCAAGGCTTCGAAGACCGACGAGACGATCGAGCGGTTCACCGGCCGCAAGGTCGTCATCCGGGCCGCCTCCGACACCCCGCGCCAGCTCGACGGCGACGCGATCGGCCCCGGCAAGGAGTTGGTGATGGAGTGCATCCACGGGCGACTGTTGGTGCGCGCCCCGCGCTGAAGTTCTTTGAGCAGGCTGACGGCGCTGATCTGCAGGTGCTCAGAAGGGCAGGTAAACGACCCGGTCCCGCCATTCGTCTGCGTTACTGACCGCTGCGGCGAGCGCAATCTCCTCAATCACGAGCGCCATCGGCAACGCCGTATTGATGATGAAGACACCCGGCATAGGCAGGCCTCGCGTCACCCGCGCGTAAGCGAAATCCGGCACCGTCGAGATGTCGTGGGTCAAGAGGATCCGACCTTCGCTCGCCGCCCACTCCAAGATCGTCGGGTCGTCCTCGGTGCGAAGGTCAACGTCTTGGACGCGGACGACATCAATATCCGCGTGCGCACGGCCGAGACCAAGCACAAGGTCGGGATCGATGTTCTCGTCTGCCAGGAAGCGCGGGGTCACGAGTCGAGTCGGGCTAGCAGTCTCGCTCGCAAGCCTTCCTCCGGCGGGTGGATCGCCTCGACCCGTGCCCGCACCTCGTCGCCGCGACGTTGCTGCTCGGCAAGGTAATCCTCCACCTCGGCGCGGTGCCGAAGATAGTAGGCGAAGATCGCGTAAACATCGGCCAGTGAGACCGTTCGGTAGCCGTCGTGGATCGCTTCCGGTGTCTTGCCGCGCTTGAACGCTGCGACGAGGACATCGAGCGAGATGCGAGTCCCGGGGACCATGAGGCGGCCGGCGGCGTCACGGACCAGCGGCACCGGCTCCGGCTCGATCGCGATGGCGGTCATCGGCTAACACCTCCTGTCGGTTCAGGATACCGGGCACGGACGGCACTTGCATCGTCTCGACTGCGGTCCGCCAAGAGTTCGTCAGGCGCGGCGCAGCTCGAAGACCCGGATCGTCCGCTCGGTGCGCTTCTCGTACTTGCGATAGTTGGGCCAGGTCTGGTTCATCACCGCGAAGAGGCGGTCGCGTTCCTCCCCGACGGCCTCGCTGGGGACCACGTCGTACGAACGGCCCTCGAAGTTGACTCGGGCGCTGGTGGCGGCGGACAGGTTGGCCACCCAGACGGGCGGCTTGGGGGCGCCCCAGTTGGAGCCCGCGACCAGCCAGCCGTCGCCGTGGGGCACGCAGAGCAGCGGCGTGCTCCGGGGTACGCCGGACTTCCGCCCCGCAACCGTCAACGTCAGGCCGGGCAGTCCAGCGATCCGGACGAAGCCGATCCGGCCCCGGCTGAACTTCTGGACGACCCGGTCCATCGCGACGATCTGCCGATTCAGCCTGGGAAGCCACGCCTGGCCCCCGAGAAGAATCGCAAGAGGCCGCACCAAGCGGGCATAGAGCTCGTACATGGCGCGAAGCGTAGCGCTGCAACGGGCTTGGCCAGGACTACAAGCTCCCCGCCGCTGGGTGGCAACGGTCAGGACTGCGTGATCGACCCCCGATGGATGGACCCCGTCGTCTCGCCCAGACGTCTTCCCGTGCCTCCCCACCGGGCGGCGACGATCTCGGCGGCAATGCTGATGGCGGTCTCCTCCGGGGTCCGAGCGCCGAGGTCGAGCCCGATCGGGCTCGAGAGCCGGGCCAGCTCCTCTTGGCCGATTCCGGCTGCCCGCAGTCTCTCGAACCGATCCTGGTGCGTTCGGCGCGACCCCATCGCACCCACATAGCCGACCTCCGGCAGACGCAATGCGATCTCGAGCAGGGGGACGTCGAACTTGGGATCATGGGTCAGCACACACAACACGGTCCTGCGGTCGATCCTCCCGCTCTCCTGCTCAGCTTGAGATAGCGATGTGGCCAGGCGACGACCACCTCGTCGCTGTCCGGGAATCGGCTCCTCGTGGCAAAGACGGGTCGGGCGTCACACACGGTCACGCGATATCCGAGGAACGTGCCCACGCGGGCCACCGCCGCCGCGAAGTCGATGGCACCGAAGACGATCATCCGTGGCTTCGGCGCCCACGCCCAGGTGAAGACCCGCATGCCCTCACCACGCCGCTCACCACGCGGTCCATAGTTGAGTACGCCGTCATGGCCCGCCGCGAGGAGACCCAAGGCATCGTCACGGACCGCCTGGTCGATGCGAGTGCTCCCCAGACTCCCCTGGCAGTCGGGTCCAGAATGGTCACGGTCCGCCCAGATGATCATCCGTCGACCCACCATGTCGGCCTCCGGGTGCTCGATCACCGTCGCCACCGCCACCGGCCGCCCGTCCTCCACCGCGGCCGCGACCTCCCCCAGTTCGGGGAAGGACACCTGGTCGACGGCCTCGACGTAGATGTCCAGAATGCCGCCGCAGGTCAGACCGACAGCGAACGCATCGTCATCGCTCACCCCATATCGCTGGAGCGCCGGAGTCCTGCCGTCCCCCACCTCGCCGGCCAACTGGTGGACGGCTCCTTCGACGCAACCACCGGAGACCGACCCCACGGCCTCGCCTGCCGGGCCGTGGAGCAGGGAGGCGCCAGGCAGGCGGGGCGCAGAACGGAAGGTGGCCACCACCGTCCCCATGCCGACCGTCTCGCCGGCGCGCCACCAGGCCAACAGCTGGGGGAGAACCTCACGCATCGTCCAACTCCCGACTCCAGGGGATCTTCATCGACGGTCCACGTCCCGGCCCGTTGCCAAGTCACCGCACTCGATCAGGCGCACCTGCCGCGCGGCAAGGTAGTCACGCGCGCCGCGGTCGCCCCAGGCCGAGTCGATGACCCCGGACCAGTGTGCCCTGCCGATCATCACGGGGTGTCCGGGCTCCCCGTGGTACGCCGCACGGGCAAGCAGTCTCCTCGGTGACAGGCTTCGCTGCACTTCCCCGTCCCCGAACGCGGAATCGAGCAAGCGGCCCACGACCCGCTCGTCCACGTCCGGAAGATCGACGAGACTCACCAGAGCGAGCTCATGAGTGGAGCGACCGATACGCCGGAGTCCGGCCCGCAACGAGGCACCCATGCCCTCCGACCAGTCCTTGGCCTCCATCACGTCGACGCACGCAAGTCCGTCGATCCGGGACCGAGCCTCGGCCGCTCCCGCACCAAGGACGACCAGCACCTCCGCGCAACCACCCTGCTGCATCGCGCGGATCGAGCGGGGCAGCCAATCATCGACGAGCGCCTTCGGCATGCCCATGCGGCGACCGGCTCCGGCCGCCAGGAGGAGGCCATGGGCACTCATGCCCACGAGGTTAGTACGGCCTCGACCAGGACGCGCTGCGGTGCCACGCGACGGGCGATCCGCACCGACGACCCCAAGACCGGGGATCTCCCTGCATGCCTGGGCCGTCGCCTCTCCGAGGGCGTCGCGGGCCCGGGGGTCCCGGAGCGAGTCGAGGACATCGACGTCCCATCTCGCACCGGAGGTGGGACGGGCCCACAGCCTCACCGCTCCGGACCCGTGGTGCTTGCGCGCCGAGCCCTGCCCATAGGCGGGCGCAAGGCCGGAACCCGGCGTTGCAGTCAGCAGAGTGGTCCCACGCCCGGCGCGATCGGGGACGTGACTTCGCGGATGAAGGGCCGCCCAGCTGAGCAACGGTGCGAGTTCTGCCGGCTGCAGGAAAGGGAGGTCACCGGGCAGCGTCGCCATCCCGACCTGCGCCGTCGAGAGGGATCGAAGCTTCTGCTCGGCATGGACCAGCGCATGGTTGTGCTCCAGCCCCGGGGCGACGAGGACGTCGAACGGCTCGCTGCTCAGCGCAGCAACTGTCGCAGCGTCCGACTCGGACTCGCAGACCAGGACCACACGCTGGACCCGCGGCGTACGCCGACAAGCCGCAACGGTGTCCGCAGCCATGGCTGCGGCGAGAGCCCGTCGCTGCGGTGCGGGAACCAGGAGCCGCGACTTCGCCCGGGCCAAGGACTTGAGCGGCACCAGGACCGTCCAACTGATCGGCGCCAGGGACGTGGGCATCGCGATCTCACCTGCCGCTGGGCAGGCCCGTGATCCGCAGTCCCGAGTGAGCTCGATAGGCCTTGTTGATCGAGATGAGCACGGCGGTGAGCGGCTCCAGCTGACGCGCCAGACGGAGTGCGCCGCCAGCGACCCCCGGGCGACCACTGATCGCCCTCGCCAACTCACATACCGCAGCCACTGCCTCGGGGTCGTCACCACAGACCAGGACATCTTCGTCGATCAGCGGCGCCTCACCCAACAGGGTCGATGCGGACAGGTGATGGAACGCCGCCACCACGGTGGCGTGGCGAACGCATCGCTGCAACTCCTCTGCGGCGGATCCGTCCGGGAGGTCGAGCCCGTGTGGTCCCACTGCATCGAAGCCGAGCGGGTTGACGCAGCTGATGAGCACCTTGCCGGTCAGCGCAGGAGCGATCTCCTCGATGGTGAGCCGCTGTGCCGCATACGGCACAGCCACGATCGCCATGTCGGAGGCCTCGACGGCAGCCCGGTTGCTCGCCCCGCTCACGGAGCCTGCTCGGCGGCCGAGTCGATCGGTCAACTGACGGGCCACCGTCGCGGCGCGCTGCGGATCCCGTGAACCCAGGATGATTCGATGGCCCGCCCGCGCGAGCCGATACCCCAGTCCGCTGCCCTGGGGTCCGGTCCCCCCGATGACGGACACCGCTGTGCCCGCGCCGAGGGAACCGGGCCCGTCCTTGCTAGTCACCGATCTCGGACACCAGCTGGGCGAACGTTTTCATGGTCTCGGCGCGACTCTCCCCGGGCCGGACGAAGGGGATGATCGACACCTGGTCGATGGGCAACGCGCTGATCTCCGTCAACCTGGCTCGACACTCGTCCGGCGTGCCCGCGAGGGCGAAGAGATCGACGAGTTCGTCGGGAACTATGTCGGCGTGGTTCGCCTCCGTGTCCATGTGGTGGTAGTAGTCGTAGGAGTCGCGGATCTTCGTGATCGCTGCCTCCAGCGAGGGGTCGACCTTGGCGGGCAGCGGCCGGATGCAGACCCGAGCGACATGTGCCCGGGCGAGGTCCCGTGCCTTCACCGGGTCATCCGCAATGGCCGTCGGAGTCCACAGGACCAGGTGCAGGTCATCGAGCGTGCGCCCTGATGCCCGGGCGCCCTTCTCGATGGTCTCCAGGGCAGCTTCGATGAAGACCGGAGAGGTTCCCACCAGGATGATCACACCATCGGCGATCTTGCCCGACAGCTCCAAGATCTTCGGCGCCGACGCGGCGACGTAGATCGGGATGTCCATCGGCTCGGTGACGTAGTTCAGGTGGAAGTCCGCACCGCTGCTGGTCTCGGCAACCGCATCCCCCGCAAAGAGGGTGCGCAGCTCACCGACGGCCTCCTCGAGTTCGGCCAGCTTCAGCGGCTTGAGCCCCATGGTCCGCAGTGACGAGTCTCCCGTGCCGATCCCCAGGGCCACCCGCCCACCCGTGAACTCGGACAACGTCGCCCAGGTCGAAGCCAACAGGGACCGGTGCCGGGTGACCGCATTCGTCACGCCCGTGCCGAAGACGATCTTCTCGGTGCCGACCGCACTGGCACCCATGGTCACCGAGGACTCCCGCCAGATGTTCTGCGAGTCCCCGAACCAGACATTGGCGTATCCCAGGGACTCTGCCAACTGGGTGTATTCCCTCATTGTTGCGACTGGTTCGGTGGGGAAGAGCCCCACACCCATGCTGAACATGCCACCTCCGTGTATGTTGCGTACAATATACGATATGGTACACCAGCACTCACCCGGAAGGAAGCGTTCCATGGAGACTCCCCGATCGCTCACTGGCGTTCTCGATCTTGACCTCTTGCTCACCAAGGACGAGCTAGCCGTCCGGGACACCGTCCGGAAACTCGGTCGCGAAAAGCTGCTCCCCGAGGTCAGCACATGGTTCGAGCAAGGAGTCCTGCCTCGAGAGGTCGCCGATCTGTTGGGCGGAATGGGTCTCTTCGGCATGCACCTGAACGGCTACGGCTGCGCGGGGATGTCCGCCGTTGAGTACGGACTTGCCTGTCTGGAACTGGAGGCGATCGACAGCGGTCTGCGGTCCTTGGTCTCGGTGCAGGGCTCGTTGGCGATGACCGCGATCCACAAGTGGGGATCGGAGGAACAGAAGCAGCAATGGCTGCCACCGATGGCCCGCGGTGAGGTGATCGGCTGCTTTGGGCTGACCGAGCCCGATCACGGGAGTGATCCGGCCAATCTGCGCACGCATGCCCGACGCGACGGCACCGACTGGGTGCTGAACGGCACCAAGATGTGGATCACCAATGGCGGGATCGCCGGTGTCGCGGTGGTGTGGGCCCAGACCGAGGACGGGATCCGCGGTTTCCTGGTCCCGCGTGAGACCCCCGGCTTCTCGACCCAGGACATCACCCGCAAGGTCTCCTTGCGCGCGTCGGTGACCTCGGAGTTGATCCTGGACGACTGCCGGCTGCCTGCGGACGCCGTCCTCGAGGGCGCCACCGGGCTGCGTGGACCGCTGTCCTGTCTCGACGAGGCGCGCTATGGGATCGTCTGGGGGGCCATGGGTGCCGCACGTGCCTGCTTCGAGTCAGCACGCGACTACGCCCTGTCTCGCGAGCAGTTCGGGCGTCCCATCGCGGGTTTCCAATTGACTCAGAAGAAGCTCGCGGACATGTATCTGGAGCTGACCAAGGGCAACCTGCTCGCACTGCAGTTGGGGCGCCTCAAGGACGAGGGCCGGGTGAGCGCGCAACAGGTCTCCCTCGGCAAGCTGAACAATGTCCGGGAGGCCCTGGCGATCGCGCGCGAGGCGCGCGGCATCCTCGGCGCGAACGGCATCACCCTGGAATACCCGGTGATGCGGCACGCGAACAACCTGGAGTCGGTCTACACCTATGAGGGGACCAACGAGATCCACACGCTGGTGGTCGGTCAGGCACTGACCGGTCTGGCCGCGTTCAACTGAGCCGAGAGGCACCGGACGGGTCGCCGATCGGTGGCCCGTCCGGGCAGTCTCACAACGCGAAGACGGCCTCGAGCTCGACGCAGGCTCCTCCGGGGAGTGACGCAACGCCGATCGCAGCGCGGGAGTGCGCCGGGGCGTCGGGGAATACGCTGCTCAGCAGGGTCGAGGCACCGTCGATGACCGCGGGATGCGCGGTGAAGTCCGATGCTGTACGGACGTAGCCGCGCAGGTGCACCACCCCGCTCAACCGCTCCAGTCCCACGGTCTGGTGCGCGGCTGCGAGCAGGTTGACGGCGGCACGGCGAGCATCGGCGACCGCGGTCTCCACGTCGACGTCCTCTCCCACGACGCCACACACAGGTGGCCGGTCGGCGGCCCGCGCGGTGTGTCCGGCAACCCACAGCAGGTCGCCCACCCGGTGGGCCCGGGCATAGTGGCCCACCGGCGGCGGCGCGGCAGGCAGGCTGATTCCCGCCTCTGCCAGCAGCGTCAGGGCGTTGCCGGGTCGCGTCATCGGTTCGCCTCCACCGCCTGGCTCTGCCCCAGCCAGCGCAGCACCTCCTCGGTGTGCTCGCCCAGGCGGGGCGGCAACTCCTGCACCGCGGGCACCTCTCCGTCGAAGCGGAGCGGCGAGGAGAGCTGTGCCACCGGACCGTTGGCACCCTTGACATACTGGATGGGCTCCAGGCCGAGGGCCGTCGCAAGGTTGAAGGCCTCCGCAAGGTCGTTGACCGGACCGACCGGAACTCCGGTCTCCTCCAGGCAGGACAGCAGCTGGGCAGTGGAGAACCGCGAGAAGGCCGCCGTGAGCATCTCCCGGAGCTCGGTGCGATGCTCCACCCGGTCCCGGTTGGTGATGAAGCGCGGATCCTCGGCAATGGCCGACTGATCCACCGCGCGGCACAGCTGGACGAACTGCCGATCCGTGCCGCAGGCGACGGCCACCTGACCGTCCGCCGTCTCGAAGAGTTCGTACGGCGCGATGCTGGGATGTGCATTGCCCAAGCGCTGCGGCACGACCCCAGCGGCGGCGAATGCACTGCCCTGATTGGCCAGACTGCTGATCAAGGAGGAGAGCAGGTTGACCTCCACGTGCCGACCCTTGCCGGTCTGGTCCCGTTCCCTCAGGCTGGCCAGGATGCCGATCGTCGCATGCAGTCCGGCCAACATGTCGACCAGGGCCACGCCGACCTTCATCGGGTCGCCGTCGGGCTCCCCCGTGACGCTCATCAGCCCACCCATGGCCTGGACCACGAAGTCATAGCCGGGGCGCGAGGCGCCCGCGCCGCTGCCGAAGCCCGAGATGGAGCAATAGACGAGCCTCGGGTTGAGCCGCCGGGCATCCTGATATCCCAAGCCGAGCCGGTCCATGGTCCCGGGACGAAAGTTCTCCACCAGCACATCGGCGCGCCGCACCAGTTCGCGGGCCGCCTCGATGCCCTCGGCATCGGTGAGATCGAGTTCCGCACTGCGCTTGTTGCGATTCGTGGAGAGGAAGTAGGTGCTGTCCTCACCCAGGAACGGCGGACCCCAGGCTCGGGTGTCGTCACCGACCCCGGGTCGCTCGATCTTGATGACATCGGCACCCAGATCGGCCAGGAACATCGTCGCTGTGGGACCGGAGAGCACGCGTGAGAAGTCGGCGACCACGACTCCGGAGAGACTGTGCATCACTCCGCCCACCGTGCCGAGGTGGTCCGCGGTGGGACGAACGACGCCTTGTGCACCACAAGCGCTGGTTTCCGGGTGGCCAGTGCGGCCCGGACACTCTCGCCCAGGTCCTGCCCGGCCGGCGAGGTCATCGTGGTCGGGATCCCGAAGGCTTGGCCCAGCGCCTCCCAGTCCGGGCTGACGAGATCGACTCCGGCCCGCGGATCCCCGGCCACCTCCTGGTCATAGGCGAGCATCCCGTAGGCGCCGTCGTCAACGACGAGCAGGGTCACCGGCAGACTCTCCTGTGCCACCGTGGCCAACTCGGAGAGCGCGAACATCACGCCCCCGTCACCGCAGATCGCCAGCGTCGGCGTGCCGACGGAAGCGGGGCCGATCGCCGCCGGGAGCGCGAATCCGAGCGTCCCCCAGCCGACCGGATACTGCAGTTGACGGGCCCGGAGCACGCGGCCGTAGCCGCCGTACCAATAGCCAGCCACCGCCATGTCACACACCACGACGTGCTCGGGCTCGATTGCCGAGTCGATGGAGGCCACGAACTCGATCCCCGGGCGTTCGGTGGCGTCGGTGCGCAGGCGCGCCCACCCCGCCTCGACGCCGGCAACGTGCGAGGCGCCGCCTTCCGCCGCTTCTAGGCCTTCGAGCAGGGCACGCAGGACTTCTCGCGCATCACCCTGGACCGCGACGTCGGGGGCGTAGTTCTTGGTCAGGTCATCGGCGTCACAGTTCACGGTGATCAGCCCGGGCGGCATGGGCATGCTCCAGTTGCGCGTCATCATGCCGTCGAAGTCGGTGCCGATCGCGAACAGGAGATCCGCAGCCCCGACCAGACCGGCAATCTCCGGCTCGTGTGGCGGCAGGGCCACATGAGACGGGTGCTCAGGCGGCACGACCCCACGTGCCGCGTAGGTGGTCACCACCGGGGCGTCGAGCACCTCCGCGAGTCGGACCAACTCCTCCTCTGCGCCTGATTGCACCACCCCGCCTCCGCACCAGATCACGGCCCGCTCACTTTGCCCGAGCAGCCGCTGGGCGGCCTCGATCTGGTCGGCGCGGGCAGTGAGACGCGGCTCGGGCGCAGGCGGGTCCAAGGCTTCGGCCGGAAGCGACAGCACATCGGTGGGAATGTCCACATAGACCGGGCCGCGAGGTGCGCTGAGCGCGCAAGCGATCGCCTCTCTCACCGCGGACACGGCGTCCTGGGCCGTTCGCGGCCGGAAGACAGCCTTGGCCAACGGCTCGAAGATCCCTGCCTGGTCCCGCGACTGATGCAACACGCCCTTCATCCGGGTGTCGGTGGTGAATCGCGTCGCCACCTCGCTGGCGATCAGCACCACCGGGGACTTGGCCGCCGCCGCCTCGCCAAAGGCCCCGGCAGCATTCGCTGCCCCGGGCCCGGTGGTGGTCAGTGCCACGCCCAGGCCACCGGTGGCTCGGGCGAGACCGTCGGCGGCGTAGACCGTCGTCTGTTCGTGACGGACCCCCACGATGGGCGGCATCTCGTCTGACCAGTCCCGCCAGAACGCCAGATTGTGCACACCCGGGATCCCGAAGAGGCGCGGAACGCCAGCCTCGGTGATCAGTTCCAGGCAACGGCGTGCCACGGTGGCTGATTCACTCATCGCCATCCTGCCTTTCGGTCTTCACCGCAGATAAGCGGTGGTCGTGGAGGTGAAGAACTCACGAGAGGCGCGCCCCTGCTCCTTGGGGCCGATGCCGCTCGCCTTGGCGCCCCCGAACGGCACGTGCGGGTCCGCACCGGCCGACTCGGAGTTGACGTGTACGACGCCCACGTCCAGATGGTCGAGGATGCGCAGACTGCGAGCGAGATCCCGGGTGAAGACAGCCGAGCTGAGGCCGAATGGACCGTCGTTGGCCATCTTGATGGCCTGATCCTCGTCGTGGAACCGAGCCACGGACAGGACCGGGCCGAAGACCTCGTCGCGCCAGATCGGGTCGGAGACATCGGTCTCCAGGACCGTCGGGCGCACGAAGCAGTCGGCATCCGGAGCGTCGGCCTGGGCAATCACCCGCCCGCCCACAGCCACGGCATCACGGATCGCGCTCTCGATCTCGGCCCGCGCCTCGGTCGAGACCGCCGGTCCCACGTCGACACCCGGCTGCAGACCATCGGCCACGACGAGCTCACGCACCCGGGTCGCCACCCGCTCCACCAGCTCGTCGGCGACCTCTGCATCAACCACGAGCCGAGAGGTCGCCGTGCACTTCTGCCCGGTCGAGCGCATGGCGCCCTGGACGATCTGCTCCGCTGCCAGGTCGAGATCGGCATCGGCGAAGACCAACGCGGCGTTCTTGCCACCCATCTCCGCCTGCACCGGGCGGCGCAGAGGCGCGCACAGCTCCAGGAGACCGGTGCCGACCGACGTGGATCCCGTGAACGTCACCGCGTCGACGTCCGGGGACCCGGCGATCCGCGAGCCGAGCACCCCCGGCCCGATCAACAACGAGAGCACTCCCGCTGGCAACCCTGCCTCGGCAAGCACCTCGGTCAAGCGCATGGCCAGGAGCGGAACGACACTCGCCGGCTTCCAGACAATCGTGTTCCCATGGACCAGGGCCGGCGCGATCTTCCAGGCCGGGATCGCGATCGGAAAGTTCCATGGCGTGATCACGCCAATCACTCCAACCGGCTTGCGCACGACCAGGATCCGCTCCGCGGCGCGCGGCGAGGAGAAGATCTCACCGACCTCTCGGTCGGCCTGTCCGGCGTTGAACCGGAAGATCTCGGCGGCACGACGCACCTCGCCCACTCCCTCAGGGAGTGTCTTGCCCTCCTCCAGCGTCAGCTCCCGGCCGTACTGCTCGGCCCGCTCCTCCAGGAGCACGGCAGCGCGCAACAGGATCGAGGCCCGCTCGTGCATCGGCGTACGTCGCCACGTCTCGCTCGCCGAGCGGGCACTCGCGACTGCCGCGTCGACGTCCTCGGGGAGCGCAGCCGCGCCTGCACCGAGCACCTCATCGAGCTTGGCCGGGTTCCTGGAGTCGATGGGAACACCGTTGCCCTCGCGCCACTCACCGGCAACGAAGAGTTGGATTCGTCTGGTCATCCGCATCCTTCCATGGTTGGATTAAGTATACAGTCCACATCGCTCACGGCAAGGGATGAGATACTGATGACCAGCACACTGATAACGAACATCGGCCTCCTGGTGTCCGGGGATCCCGACATCGCCCCCCTCAGGGACACCGCCCTCTTGATCGAGGACCGGCAGATCATCGAGGTCGGCACGGAACAGTCCTCCGCCGACCGCATCATCGACGCCGGTGGCCAGAGCGTCATGCCCGGCCTGATCGACGGCCACGTGCACCCCACGGTGGGAGAGTGGACGCCGGCGCAGAACTCCACGGGATGGGTCCGCAACTATCTGCACGGCGGCACCACCTCGATGGTCTCGGCAGGCGAGCTCCACATCCCGGGCCTTCCGTTCGAGGACCTGACACCGCGACTGGTCACCGGATTGGCGACTCTGGCGCGCCGGACCATCGGTGAATACCGACCTTCCGGAGTCAAGGTCCACGCCGGCACGCTGCTGCTGGTGCCCGGCCTGACCGCGGGCGACTTCGACCACCTGGCCGAGGAGGGAATCAGTCAACTGAAGTTCATCTTCTATGACTGGTCGCGCCTGGAGGACGGCGAAGCCCAGCAGTATGTTTCCTGGGCCCATGAGCGCGGAATGACCGTGAAGATGCACTCCGGCGGCGTCTCCCGCTCGGGATCGAGCCGGGTCGCGGGGCACGAGTTGGTCACCGCGGTGGCGCCCGACGTCATCGCACACATCTCGGGTGGACCGATCCCGATGCCCGACGAGGAGATTGTTGCGACGATCCGGGACCTCCCTCAGGCAACGGTCGAGGTCTGCAGCTCGATGAACTACCGCGCAACCCAGGTCACCATCGACGAACTGGTCGCGTCGACCCAGCTGCATCGCCTCACCTTGGGCACCGACACCCCCGGCGGCACCGGAGTGATTCCTCGGGGGATGCTTCGCAACATCTGCTATCTGGCCAGCGTGTGCGGCCTGTCCCCGGAGTTGGCCGTCGCGGCGGCGACCGGCAACGTCGCTCGACGCCACCGAATACCGGGCGGCGTGCTCGCCGCGGGTCAACCAGCGGACCTGCTGATCCTCGGCCCGATCATGGGCTCTCGCGCCCAGGACGTGCTGGAATGCTTCTCCCTCGGAGATCTTCCCGGAATCACCCTGGTGATGGTCGACGGAGAGGTGCTCGTCGAGGGTCGCAGCGAACAGACGCCGCCGCCCAAGATCACCGCGACCGTGCGTCGCTGAAGAAGACACCGATCGCGACCCCACGATGTCTCAGAGCGAGGTCAGACAGACGAGTCGAAAGCGACTAAGCCTCGAAACACCGATGAGCGTCGTGGGTTGAGCGTGGCGTAGAACGAGAATGCCCTTGCTGGGCGGGAGAATCTGAGTTCTTCAGGCAAAGATTCACACCACGAGCAAGGGCACCTCTGGGATGAAACTCGGCTCTTCACAATTGAGGGTGTAGGAGTCTGGGTCTGAAGCCGCCGGTCTCGAGCAATGAGCGGGCGATGTAGTTGGTGAGGTTGCGGAACCCGAGGGCGGATCCGCGTAGATGCTCGAGGCGTCCGTTGATGGCCTCCGTTGGTCCGTTGGATGTGCCGGGACGCTCGAAGTAGGCGAGCACGTCCTCGAGGCGCTTCTTCAGTGTCCGACCGAGGGTGACGAGCTCGACCAGTGTCTTCGGGACACCGCTGCTGAGGGAGTCGATGAGCTTCTCCATCAGGGCTCTGCCCTTGGCGCGGTCGGGTTCGCGGTAGGCAGCGACCATCCGCTGGTAGACACACCACGTGATCTCGACCTCGACGTGGTCATCACCGTCGAACAGTTCAGCCAGGCGGGCCTTCTGCTTCTCGGTGAGCAGATCGGAGCCGGTGTGCAGGGTGCGTCGCGACTTGTACAGCGGATCATCCTTGCGGCCACGGTGACCATGCAGGTCCTGTTGGACACGGCGACGGCAGCGATCCAAAGCGTCGCCAGCCAACCTCACGACATGAAACGGATCCATCACTGCGACTGCGTCGGGGATCTCTTCGGCTGCGGCGGTCTTGAAGCCGGTGAACCCGTCCATAGCGACCACATCAACACCGTCACGCCAAGCTTGGGGACGCTCAGCCAGCCAGGCCTTGAACGCCTGCTTCGAGCGGCCTTCGACCATGTCTAACAGGCGTGCTGGGCCGGTGCCGTCACGAATCGGGGTGAGATCGATGATCACGGTGACGTACTTGTCGCCACGCCTGGTGTGGCGCCAGACATGCTCGTCGACGCCTATCGCGCTCACACCGTCGAACCGAGCCGGGTCGTCGATCAGCACTCGCTTGCCTTCGGCCAGGACAGCATCGTTGGCGGTGTTCCACGCGACCCCGAGGCCGTCGGCCACCCTCGCGACGGTGAGGTGCTGCACCACGATCGCTTCGAGTGCCCACCGCAGCCCGCGACGGGACAACCTGGCGCGCGGTTCGGCCGCAGCGGTGGTGTCTTGGCGCCATACATGCCCGCAGCCGGTGCATCTGTAGCGACGGATCGTCACCACCAGCGTGGTGGGACGCCAACCCAGTGGCTCGTGCGCAAGCCGCCGGGTGACGGTGTCGCGCACACCGCCCTCGCAACCACACCGGCGGCACCACCGGTCAGGGGCGACGACGCGGCACGCCAGCACCGCACGATCTGGGGCGAGACGTTGTCCGGTAACGACGAGGCCAAGCTCGTCGAGCCGGGCGAACTTGGTCAGGTCAGGGCAAGCGAAGGTAGCGTCAGGCACGTCGAGGTTCTCTGGATGGGCAGCGTAGGAACTCCCATCATCAGGGGACCTCGACGCCTACCCGACCGCCGCCCTCACCACCGCCAGCACACCCTCATCTGTGATGAGCCTGAAACTCTCTCATACGCTTCGATCGACGACATGGCGCTGCTACGTCACGGCGGGATGAACCGGATCTTCACCCGGGCCTACGCCCCTTCGACCCTCGGGTCGTTCCTGCGGTCCTTCACCTTCGGACACGTGCGCCAGCTCGACGCGATCGCCTCACGGTTCCTGGTCGCGCTGGCCGGGTTGACCCGGTTGCTGCCCTCGACCACGACCCCCACCGAGGGTGGCGCGGGGTACGCGCTGGTCGATGTCGACGACACCATCATCGAGGTCCACGGCCACACCAAACAGGGAGTCGGGTTCGGGTACTCCGGTGTCCGTGGCCTCAACGCGCTGCTGGCGACCCTCACCGTTGCCGGTGCGGCGCCGGTGATCGTGGCCCAACGCCTGCGCAAAGGCTCGACCGGGTCGCCGCGCGGCGCGAAACGCCTGATTGCTGATGCAGTGAGGACCACCCGCCGTCTGCTCGGCAACACACACCGGGTGTTGGTGCGGATGGACGCCGCGTTCTATGGCCGCAACCCAGTCCATGCAGCCCTCGCCGGCGGTGCCGCGGTATCAGTCACCGTTCGGATGGACCCGGCGGTCAAGAGAGCCATCGCCGCCATCGAAGAAGACGCGTGGACCACGATCGAGTACACCGATGCAGTCTTCGACGAAGCCACCAGCACGTGGATCTCACGAGCAGAGGTCGCCGAGATCGACTTCACTGCCTTCGCTGCCCAGAGGAAGTCCGACCACGTTCCCGGAAGACTGATCGTGCGGCGGATCCCCGACTTCAACGCCGACAAGAACAGAGCAGCCGGCCAGGACACGCTCTTCGATGTGTGGCGCTTCCATGCCTTCTTCACCACCACTGACCCTCAGGTCCTCGACACCGTCGCAGCCGACAAGACGCACCGCCACCACGCGGTCATCGAGCAGGTCCATGCTGATCTGAAGAGCTCGGCCCTGGCTCATCTTCCTTCGGGGGTGTTCACCGCGAACGCTGCCTGGCTGGTGCTGGCGGTGATCGCGTTCAACCTCACCCGTGCTGCCGGAACGTGGCAGCACCCGAGCTCGCACGAGCGAGGACCGCGACCCTGCGCCGCAAGCTGATCAACGTGCCCGCCCGGATCGCGTCCTCAGCCCGCAGGATCACCCTCCACCTACCCGTCGCATGGCCTTGGGAGAACGCCTGGACCGGCGCTGTTCGACCGCGTCAACGACCCGCCCAAACTCCTCGCGGCCTGAACATCAAGCAGCCGACGCTGCGCAACCCGAGGACACCCAGTGGACACCCGGACAGCGAGGTCCGGCAGCCCCGCACGCCCTCAACCGCTCAACCCACGTCGAGCACGACCACCGGAAACTCACCACGCCCATCGGTGGAATGAGGCTAAGACGCCGTGCTGGTGTTCCCATCCAGCAGATTGGTCAAACTGCCGATCGTTCCCTGACGGTGCTCAGCCAATAGCGAGATCACCTGATCGGTATCGCCTGACAAGATAGCCTTCAGGATCTGACGGTGCTCGCTATCAACCGCGTCACGCGACCGCGCGTCAGTAAAGTACAGAGATCGGTATGGATCGGTCGTGTCCCACAATCCCTTGATGATTCGAATGAGACGTGGCATTCCACATGGTTCAATCAACGCGAAGTGAAACCGACGATTGGCTGCAGTGAGTTCTGTGAGGTCGTCCTTGCGGTTCGCCTCTTCGACAGCGAGAATCCCCTCCTGCAATTCGACGTGGTCATCCTCAGTGAGGTGAGGCAACGATCGGCGCACGGCCTCCGCCTCAAGCAAGTTACGAATCATATAAACTTCGAGAAGTTCCGAGATATCTAGTTTCGATACGAAATATCCCTGATGTGGTGTGTAAGAGATTCGCCCTTCGCCCTCCAAGCGTTTTAGCGCTTCGCGCACCGGCACGCGACTCACACCGAGTTGCTCGGCCACTCGTTCCTGTAGGATCTGCGTCCCTGGAGGAAGTTCGCCAGAAGCAATGGCACGCCTGAGCTCTTCAGCGACGGCAACCTGCGCCGTCTTCGGCCGCTCGAATCCCGATGTCTTTTGTTCGCTCGTCATGTCCGCTCCCTGCAATTGGATCCAAAGTACACTATCCGATCATAATCGCAACGAACCGGCGGCTACGACTGTGCCCTTGCGGTCGAACCCTCAGAAGCTCACATGGACCGACTTGGTCTCCGTGTAAGACAGCAACTCTTCGGCGGATTCTTCTCGCCCCACCCCGGAGTCTTTCATGCCGCCAAACGGCAGTCCCGGGTAGTGCCGGGCGACATCATTCACCCAGACGTACCCCGCTTGAAGTCGCCCAGCCACGCGATGCGCTCGCCTCAAGTCTTTGGTCCAAACACTGGCGGTCAAGCCATAGCGGGTGTTGTTCGCCAACGCAACTGCCTCATCCTCGTCCTCGAACTCCATCACGGTAACTACCGGTCCAAAGATCTCCTCCTGAGCGACGGACATGTCGCCTCGTACCGCCCCCAGAATCACCGGGGGAACGAAATACCCATGCGCAGGAGTCGCACCAGCATTCTCAAACTCAAGCCGCGCCCCATCTGCCAGGCCACGTTGCACCCAAGACTGCACCCGCGCTTGGTGGGCCGCGGAGATCATCGGCCCCATCATCGTGTCCGGTTCCAAGGGATCCCCCAACTGCAGGCCCGCCATGAGGTCGGCTAAGCGCCACGTGAAGGGCTCCTTCATGCTTGAGTGCACGAGAACTCGACTCGTCGAACCGCAAGATTGCCCGCCGGTTGAATCAAAATTCATCCCTCGGTAGGCAGCGTTCGCTGCCTCGTCAAGGTCACTGTCAGGGAAGACCAAGATCGCGTTCTTTCCACCCAGTTCCAAGGACACGTTCTTGACGCCGCTCCGCGCCGCCCCTTCCTGGATTGAGCGCCCCACCTGCGCACTGCCGATGAAAGACAGGCGCTTCACGTCAGGATGTGCCACCAACGCCTCACCCACATCTGAAGTGGCACCGGTAACCACATTGAACACTCCGGATGGCAGGAGGGATTGGGCCAGCTCTGCCCAGCGAAGGGCACTGAGCGGGGTCTGTGGAGCCGGTTTGAGCACGATCGCGTTTCCGGCTAGCAGGGCCGGTGCTACCCGAGCCACCGCATACAGGAGAGGGTGGTTATAGGCCACGATCCGTCCAACCACGCCGTAGGGCTCGTGAGCGGTGTAGTGCATTCCTTCACCCCGAACAAGCGAAGTACCACGCAATGCGAGCGCTTCGGCCGCCTGCATATGAAGGGAGCGGATGGATAGGTCGATGTCCAGCTGACTGGCGGCCAGAGGGTTCCCGCTGTCCACACTATCGAGCGCGGCCAGTTCGTTCCGGTGGGTCTCCAGCAGATCCACCATTCCGCGAATCACCGCCGCCCTGGACTCAAACCCCAACGCAGCCCATCCAGGGTAGGCGTCCAATCCAGCCTGGACAGCGCTCGCAACATCATCGGAATCGCCGTCAGGCACCCTCGCCGAAAGCAAGCCCGTGGCCGGATCGTCCGTTTGATAGGACTTCTCGGAGCGCGCTGAGACGCAGTGGCCATTGACAATCATTCCCCACTCCTTCGCTCCGATCCATCTCCGGACCTCAGCGGGAGTCGCCAGCGATGCAGTCATTTCCTTCTCCTGACCCAATCATTCAACGGTGGCTGCGGCCGCGGCGTTGTAACCCGCAGCGACCAGGACATCGAGCACGACCACGTGTCTCTGTCGTACCAACGCGATCGCATCAAGGAGCGCCTTCTCTACCTGTAATGGCTCGCTGAGCGGACCGAAGGCCTGTGCCCCCTGAGCTCGGGCCAGCCCCGCGATGTCGACGGGCGGATCATCCAGTCTCTGACCCACCCATCTGTTCTCCACCGGCCGCCCACGCACGCGCGCCGTGCGCTCCTGATGTAGTTCGTCGTTGAAGTACGACCGATTGTTGGATACCACTACGAGTAAGCCCAAGCCCTGCTGACACGCAGACCAAAGCGCAGTGCAACCCATCAGAAAGTCCCCGTCGCCCAAGATCGCGACGGGGAGTCGATCCGAGTCGCGCAGTGCCAACGCGGCTCCGACCGCGAGACCCGGCCCGGACCCAACTCCTGCCCCCCCGTCTGACCCAAGGAAATCCATTGGATGGTCGAAGTCGACGGCACCGCCGTGCCAGCCGATCGGAAAACGCACGAACGTCGTCGAAATATCCTTGAACACTGTCCGCACGATGGCTCCAAGCTTGTCAACAGACATCGCAGTCGACGCATTGCCTGCGAAACCGATCGGCTCGTCTGACACTTTGCGCCGGTCATGCACGGCCGACCCTGCCGTCGGGCGAAACTCCTTGGGTCCGCTCTGCCTCGCTTTCGCGGCTAGTTGAATTGCCGTTCGATCGGGGTCGCCGATCAGCAGAGTGGTGGAGCGTGGCCAAGCTTGATGATCCTTTGACCAGCCGTTATGGCGGTAGGTATCCAAGGAGACGGACAAGATTCGTCGATTGCTGCGATCAGTCACGCCCGCCTCGCCAAGCCAGCCCTCAAGATCCACACAATCCAGGGCAAAGATCAGGTCGGCTTGCCGAAGGCGCTCGCATGCTGCCTCGCTGAGAGTCAAGCCAGGAGGTCCGAGGTGTAGCGGGTGTCTCGTCGGAAATGTCGCTCTCGCCCTGAGGTCCGTGACAACCGCCATTCCGAACCGCTCGGCCAAGGCGACACGAGCGTCCCAGGCTTCAACTGATGATGATCCATGCCCTAGCAGCATGATCGGGGATCGAGCCGACGCGAGACTAGACAGCAAGTCGTCCAACTGTCCCTCGGGCGGGACCGGATCATAATGACCCGTCCGTTCAACCTCCTGCGGCTGAGCGGCTGTTGACAGCCGGGCCTCCTGGAGTCCGGTGTCCATGACAATATAGACAGGCCCTTCGGGCTTCTGGCAAGCCAACGAGGTGCCTCTTATGGCGCTCTCGATAAACGCCTCAACCGAGCGCGGCTCGTCATCCCATTTTATAAATGGGCGAACGAGAGCGCCGTGGTCCGCACTGGAGTGCAACCAGTCGATCCAGGGCCGACGGCGCTCGGCATCACCGGGCCCATTGGAGCCCAAAATGACCACGGGAGCGCGGTCGCACCAAGCATTGAAGATCGCCATGCTGGCGTGCATTAGACCGACGTTCGTATGGAGGGCAACCAACATCGGCCTCCCCGCCGCCTTTGCGTAGCCATGAGCGATCGCGACCGCGTGTTCCTCATGCAGGCACGTGATCATCCGGGGGTTCTTGTTCCCTAGATGATTTACGAGACTGTCGTGAAATCCTCGATAACTAGCACCCGGGTTCAAAGCAATATATTCGAAACCCAAATCGCTGACACACGCAGCCATAAAATCGCTGCCCCATTTTGCTTCACTGACATTCCCGCCAACCGGAGGAGTCACTTGCACTCATTCCCGACACACTGGGTGTCCGTTCGTTCCGACGATCTTCTTCGACTCATGGATGGGTGCCGGGTCAGTTCGACCCGGCACCCAGAATTCGACGAGGGCTACTTCAGGTTCAGATTGCTTGCATAGATCTCACCGTTTGGGCGGCTGATCAGATCTGAAACATGCGAACTGACAACACGGAAAAATTGCTTTTCCGCGATCGGTGCGTACGGAACATATTCGGTCAACGCGTCGGACAATTCACCCACAAGACGTTGTCGCTCCGGGCCGGGGTCGGTCACAAGGATATCGTCAAGCATGGAATCAATCGGCTCCTCACC
Organism: Nocardioides sp. AE5; assembly: GCF_031844485.1. Classification (NCBI taxonomy): domain Bacteria; kingdom Bacillati; phylum Actinomycetota; class Actinomycetes; order Propionibacteriales; family Nocardioidaceae; genus Nocardioides; species Nocardioides sp. AE5. The sequence continues at coordinate 169,975 of NZ_JAUZVI010000006.1, read as the reverse complement.
AAACCGGAAGAAATTTTGGACTCCATTAGTCCGATAATAAAGACCGCCATCAAAAGCGACATCAGGCTGCGCCGGGGGGAGCACGTTAACCCACGCCTGGATCGTCCCGTCGACCTGAGCCGCCTGGAATTCGGCCGAAGCAGCGATCGATCGAAGGGTGACACGGATGCCGATCTCCTCCAACTGATTCTTCAACATGAGTGCGATCTGCTCCGATTCCGGTCCCGGTCGAGCCGGAGAGAACGCGATCTCTAGGTCGAACCCGGACCCATAACCAGCTTGTTCCAGCAAATCGCGTGCCTGATCCAGGTCAAATTCGTAGCGTGAAGTCGCATCATTGACCCCGAAGACCGAAGATACTCCGTTCACAGCTGGCTCGACCAGGCCACGATAGGGCCCCGACGCACCGACAATAGTCTCGCGATCGATAGCTGCGGAGATCGCGCGCCGCACCCTCGGGTCCGAGAGCGCTGGATCGTCACCGTTCAGTCCAAGCACATCTCGGTCCGCGGCGGCACACGCGCTAACCTCGACCTCTTGAGAATCGGCCAAGCGACTCATCTGGTCATAGGATAGGCGAGCCGCATAGTGCGCTTCACCACGTTCCACCAACTGCAAGCGAGTTCCAGGATCCGACACGGCCTTGAATATCACGGCTTCCACGTTCCCGCGCGGCAAGGTGTAATTGGGATTCTTGTTGAACTTAATCTGGACGCCGGGGTCAATATCCTCTTCGGTGACACTCCAAGGACCGAACCCAGCAGTGTTCTTGGACAACCATTCTTCGGACCACGGATCACTGGAGCTCGCGTGCTTCTTCACCTCGACGCTATCGAGAATGGCGAAGGACTCCCATGTCAACGGAGCAAGATCGATCACGCTCCGTTCATCAACTTTGAACAAAAATGTCCGCTCGTCGATCACCTCGATGGGATTAGCTGGCAGGCCTACGCTGGCCAAGTTGGAGGCAGGATTTCCCTTCAGTGCCTCAATCCGATCAAAGGTGTACTCGATATCTGCGGTGGTCAACTGATTGCCGTGTTCGCTCTTCATATCGCGCAGGACAATCTCGTACCCATTCCGGGCTGAGTCGAAGTACCACGATTCCGCCAGTTCCCCGGCAATCGTTGACTGATCCGCGAGCTGACCACAATCGGTGCTGCGAGCATCCGCTGCGTCGCCGTACACGAACAGCATGCCGCCTCGCTCGAAACCGAACCAGCGGCTCGGGTCACCTTCGTACACATCGGGGTCGATGGTTGTGGAAACCGCCGGATAAACCGCCACAAAAACCCTGCCATTTGCGGACGAATCGCCAGACGACCCGCACGCCGAAAGCACGACCGCAGACAGCACTAGAGCTAATAGGCCGTGGAGAACTCTCTTACTCCTCATCACTTTCTCCTTCGTAAACGAATAGCTGATCGAGCACGGTCACAGACTGGATCGGTTTCGCACCTCAGCAATCTCCCGAAATTTGATACATGCAACCTGATGTTCCAGTCCCGCGTCGGACAAGTTCACGACGCCATTCCTGCAGGATTCCTCCCGATACGGACACCGTGGCTCGAGCACGCAACCCGCGGGCGCCGTCACCCCGGAGCCCACCAAGTCGGGAAGAAGTCGAGTCCCGACGCCTGCACCATGCGGATCGCGCGCGGCGATAAGGGCCTGCGTATAGGGATGCAGGGGATTGTCCAAGACGTCAGAGACCCTGCCGTGTTCGACTACCCGACCTCGATACATTACGTAGATCTGGTCGCAGAGATGCGCAACCGTTTCCATGTCATGAGAGATGAACAAGTACGAGATGGATAATGTCTCTTTGATCCTCTGCAATAGATTCAGGATCTGAGCGCGGGTGGACACGTCCAAAGATGACGTCGGCTCGTCCAACACGAGTAACGCCGGGTCATTGACAATCGCCCGGGCAATCCCGACACGTTGCTGCTGACCTCCGCTCAGATCTCCCGGATAGCGGTCCGAAAGCGCCGCCGGGATACCAACCAAAGAAAGCACGTCTGAGATACTTGACGGACTTCCAGCGGTTCCGCGCCCCGAGCGCTGCACCTTTAGGGGTTCCCCCACGAGCTCACGCACCGTCATCGCCGGATTCAAAGATTCGAAAGGCTCTTGGAACACAACGCCGACCTGCCTACGATACCGAGCCAAGTCGCGACCAGCGAAACGCACATCCTTCCCCCGAAATATCACCTGGCCAGAATCTGCGGCCACCAGTCCTAGAAGTAATCGGGCGACGGTTGACTTCCCAGAGCCGCTTTCCCCGATCAGCCCCACTGCTTGATTTGGCGGCAGGTCGAACGAAACATCGTCCACGGCCTTGAATTGCTCGCCATCTGGTCGCCGATAGGAAACAGTCACACGGCGTGCCTCTAGAATATTCAAGATCCCACCACCCGATCCGCGAAATGACATCTTGAGAGGTGTCTTATCCGTGCTCCAGAACTGATCGCTTCCAAGGTGGGGGCCGTTTCCAGGCACATATTTGCCACAATGGGACACCGAGGAGCAAATCCGCACCCGCCACCATCGCTTGTAACGACCGGTGGAGTCCCGGAGATCTCCTGCAATTCAGATCCACGTGCCACAGTGCTAGGCAGCGCTAACAACAACGCTCGGGTGTAGGGATGGGCAGGTTGCCTCAACACATCGCCAACGGCGCCATCTTCGACGATCCGGCCCCCGTACATCACCATCACACGTTCGCAATAGTTGCGGACCACAGCGAGATCGTGTGTCACCACAACCAAGGTCTTCCCGCTGTCGGCGACCAAAGCGGTCAGGATTTCGAGGATCTCCCGGGCGACGGTGCTGTCCAGGGCCGTTGTCGGCTCATCGGCCAAGATCAGAGTTGGATCCCGCATCATGGTCATCGCGATGATTACCCGCTGCGCCATCCCACCGCTGAGCTGATGGGCAAAAGAGTTTAGGACTCGGTCCGGATCGGGCAATTGGACGCGTCTTAACCATTCCTTGGCGAGATCTCGGCCGTCACCGTTTGACCGCCCATCGGTAGCTCGGAAGATGTTCCGGAACTGTCGATCAATTCGCAGGGTCGGATGCAGGGATCCCCATGGATTCTGGGGAATAAAGCCAATCTGGCTGGCGAGAATCGACCGCCTCCGCTTACCGGACACGGTTACCAGGTCAGTTCCGTCGTAGTTGGCGCTTCCTTGTCTGACACGACCATTGGCTGGAAGAAGACCGAGCAGCGCTCGAATCGTCGTCGACTTACCGCAACCGCTCTCGCCAACAATGCCCACTCGAGTGCCGCGGTCCAACGCGAATGAGACATTTAGCGTCCCAAACACCGGCCCCAAGGGCGTCGCGAACTCGGTCGTCAAGCCATCGACGGCCAATAAGGAATTCATGACACGCCTCCCGCCTTAGTTCTTTCGATCTCGTCGGCAAGCCAATTGAGACTCATCACCACGGTAAGAATTCCAAGTGCTGGAAAGAGGATTGGCCACCATTCACCCGTGGCGATACTCTGCGAACCAGACTGGATCATAGTTCCCCAACTCGCCGCGGGCGCAGTGATACCGACGCCCAGAAAGCTCAAGGCGGCAATGATTACCAAGGCATTGGCCGTGGTTAGGGAGAGTTGAATTAGTGCGGGCGACTTGACATTGGGCAGCAGGTGGCGCCACATGAGATGCCAGTTCGTGGCGCCCATCGCTTGGGCCGCCTCGAAATAGCGCTTGCTTCGTATCACTTGCGCCTCAGCCCTGATCACTCTCATGAAACGTGGAACATTCTGCAGCGCGATCGCAACTACGACCCACTCAAGTCCAGCGCCACCCAATGTAACGACGGCGACTCCTAGAAACAGCAAAGGAAATGCCTGGAATGCGTCCAAGAACCTCATGATTATGTCGCTGGTCCGGCTCGGTTTGCTGACGTAAAGACCAGCACTCACGCCGATGAACGCAGAAACCAACGCGCCAGCAAATGCTAGTGAGAGATCGAGCCGACCAGCCCGAACAGTGCGCGAGAAGACGTCGAACCCCGAGATATCAGTGCCAAACCAATGTTCGCCACTGGGAGCCTGGAGCGGATCACCCACATTGGCGCGGAGTGGATCATAGGGCAGAGGCAAGAAGATCGAAGCGACGAAGAGCAAGATCAGGAGTCCAACCGGCACCCACACTGCCTTGACTCCTCGGCTCTCCCATTTTAGGGGTGCTCGTACGGTCGTCTCAGCCACGGGAAATCCTCGGATCCAAGATGCCGGTCACGATATCTAGAGTTAGATAGGTGGCTAAGGTCACCAAGCCGGAGAATAGGATAAACGCTTGGACGACGGGCAGATCGAGGCGCATGATGCCATCGAGTCCCCAAGCCCCAACTCCTCGCCATGAGAAGACGATTTCAATGATCGCCGTGCCGCCGACAAGGCCGCCGAACAAGATAGCTGCGTAGGTCAGTAACTGGGTGCGGCCGACCCTCAGTGCATAGCCAAAGACTTGTCGCTCTGGAATGCCGCAGGAACGCGCAAACTCGACATATTTTGAATCCAACTCCTTTCGCAGCACCGACCGAGTGGTCTTCGCGAAGTAGGCCGAGTAGACGATCCCGAGAGCCAACGTAGGCACTAACCCGTGCGCGATGAGACTATTGAGGGTGACCCAATCCCCGTTAAGAATCGAGTCAACGTACTGGAAGTTCGTCCGGGTTGCGGTAGGCGCCTCCGTGATGCCCAGGCGACCGACCGGTGATGGCACGATGTTCAGGACAGCAAAGAAGACATAGATCATGAGCAACCCTGCCAAAAAATCGGGTATGGACTGAGTGAAGCTAATCAATGCCCGGCTACCGCGGTCTATTGCTCGCGACCTGTAGTAGCCCGCGACACCTCCCATGGCCAACCCCAAGACCACTGAGACCACGAGGGCAGGCAACACCAATTCGATTGTGTTCGGAAGGGCCCGTCTCAATTCTTCGATGACGGGTCGCTTGCTGTAGTAAGAATTTCCTAGATCGCCGTGACGTAGGTCAAGCACATAGCTCTTATAGCGGTCCATCAAACTGCGGTCGAGACCGAGTTCGTGCCGCACGGCCTCGACCTGCTCGGGTGAGGCCACCGGTCCGGCCACCACCTGCGCTGGATCCCCAGGCGCCATATTGGTCACCGCAAAGGAGATTGTCACCACAAAGAACAGGGAAATTGGAATGGCCGCCAACCGGCCCAAGAGCCACAGGATTCTCTTTCGCGAACCGCGACCAGATTTGCGAACTCGGGGCTGTTCTGATTCGGGGCCTGACCGGGCAGGTGCGGCGGAGACCGGAATCGCATCCTGCTGCGTGCTCATTGGTGTCTCGTCTCTGGCCAACTGTCGACTTGCGCCTGCACAGTTGCTCGATCGGCCATCAAAGAACGAAAGATCTCTCGCCGCCCGTTCGGGTTCATCTGGGCAGCCAACATGATGTGTAGTTGTTTGACCAGCAAGGTGCTCATCTCCGGTGGAAGGCCATCAACAAAGCCGTCCGACTGGCACGATGCTGGGTCGATATATCCACACCTAGCGGCTTCATCATGTAACCGACGAGAGATCGCTTCGCTGTGCAGGAGTTCGGGTCTCCCTAACAACGCGGCCATCACTGTCTCAATTGCGTAGGCGCCCCAGTTGGCAACGGCGGCAACAATGGTCAGATCGGTCGGGGTCGAGGCAGCGATTCCTCCGCCACATGGACAACCACAATTCATTCCCATTGCTAGGATTTGTCGAACCGATGTCTCGATATTGCCCAGGCCGATTTCGTTGCCGCCATCCCCGATGCCGATCGTGAGGACACCTGCCGTGCGCGCGCGATCCACGATCCGATTCATCGGCGCAGTCACCGCACCCATGTCGATACCGCCACCATTGTGGAAGACACCATTGGTATTGCAGTCCAGCTTCTCTATTGCAATGACCGCCTTCGGTTGCATCTTCTCAATGAGACGCTCTGCTTCACTGGAGGCAGCCTTCTCATCGAGAGGAAAGCCAGCGACTGCGATCTGTTGAGGCCTGATAGCCCCAGAACTTGGCGCGGGAGTTAGGCCACTTGAGGGTGCCAAGCGCGTCAAGGAATGCTCAAACCCATCCTCAATTAGGACAGTCACCTTTGCGCCGAGACCAAGCGCCAGAGATCGCGCCAAGGTCAGCGCTCCGATGGGCCCATCCGTCTCCGGCACTAGAACAGGCGGTGACAACAGCCCGGTCAAAATAAGTACGTTGTCGCCCTCAGAGATCGCATCAACAAGGGCCCTCGCGGCTTGATAGGACAATGGCTCGGGATCCTCCCGCCGGGCGGCCTCGTACAACTGACGCACCGCCGGCTTGGAGTAAGCCGCGGCGCCACCGCCCATGTAAAACTGCACCGTCGTGAGTTGGTCAACGACCTCCCCTACCAGCAATCCCAGTTCGTCGTTCGGGTTCATTTGCATCAGTTTGGACCCTTCGATGAGTAGTTCTCATACTGTATCCAATAGCCAGTCGTCTTTGTCAAGAGTCTTGGACCTAAGAGAGCGATAGGAGCAAATGTGAGCCAGGACGGTCACTGCGAAGCCGGGGTATGAGCGGGTATGCGCTGGGATGCGATCTGGACATGATCGGTTTGCATCCGACATCGGTCAAGCCCGTGCTAGGCAGGATCCGTGGAACTCAAGCCCATGCGTCGTTCCAAGACCCTGCAGGCGGCAGGCTACGAGCCGCGCACGCGCACCCTCCGCCTGCAATTCCGGCACGGTGGGCTCTACGACTATCTGGATGTCCCGGAGGAGGTCTTCGACTCCCTGACCACCTCGGCGCATCCGTGGACCGAATGGCAGGCCCACATCAAGTCGGCCTATGTCTACCGACGGCTCGACTGAAGAGCCATCAACTGCCACCAGCCGGCAGCGCCTCGAGCATGATGTCGGGATTGTCCCGAGCAGTGACACCTGCCCGCCATGGGTCGGTGAAGAGGGCCAGATGGGTGCCGTCGGAGCGTTGCAGCACCTCGCAACCCCGGGCCCCGGCGAGTGCCTCGGCGCCGGCGGCGTCCGTCCTCCGGGCGACTTGATAGTCGATGCGCGAGAGCCGGATCGGCGCGTTGAACTCGTGCGTCATCCGGTCCTGCACCACCTCGAACTGCATCGGTCCGACCGCGGCGAGCACGGGGCTCTGGTCGCCGCGCAGGTCGGAGCGGAGCACCTGGACCACGCCCTCCTGGTCGAGTTGCTCGATCCCGCGGCGGAACTGCTTGTAGCGACCCACGTCGACAGCGGTTGCGGTCATGAAGTGCTCGGGCGCGAAGCTCGGCACCGGCGGGAACTCGATCCGCTCGCCCACATGGACCGTGTCGCCGACCCGCAGCGCCTGCGCGTTGACGAAGCCGATGATGTCGCCGGGGTAGGCCCGCTCGATGGAGGAGACGTCGCGCCCGAAGACCGCCTGGGCGTACTTCGTGGCGAACGGCTTCCCGGTGGTGGCGTGGGTGACGACCATCCCCCGCTCGAACTCGCCGGAGACGATGCGGGCATAGGCCAGGCGGTCGCGGTGCGCGGCGTTCATCCCGGACTGCACCTTGAAGACGAAGGCACTGAAGTCGTCGCCCACCCGGCGCACCGACCCGTCGACACCTTCGGTCGGCCCGGGCGCCGGGGCGATCTCGAGGAGCAGGTCCAGCAACTGGGCGACGCCGAAGTTCAGCAGCGCGCTGGCGAACATCACCGGAGTGGTGGTGCCGGCCAGGAACTTCTCCTGGTCGTGGTCCGCATCGTCCGCGGCGAGCAGTTCGTGCTCCTCGATCGCGTCTGCCCACACATCAGCGTCCACGTCTTCGACCTCGTCGGCCGACATCCGGCGCTCCGGAGCCCGCGTGGCTCCTCCGGCGGTGCGGGTGTACTTGACGAATTCGCCGGTACGCCGGTCCAGCACGCCGCGGAAGTCCCCCGCCTCCCCGACCGGCCAGGTCAGCGGAGTCGGGCGCAGCTTGATCTTCTGCTCGATCAGGTCCATCAGTTCCAGGGCGGTCAGGCCGGGCCGGTCCCACTTGTTGATCACGGTGACCACGGGGATGCCGCGCAGCGCGCAGACCTGGAAGAGCTTCAGGGTCTGCGGCTCGAGGCCCTTTCCGGCGTCGACGAGCATCACCGCGGAGTCGACCGCGGAGAGCACCCGGTAGGTGTCCTCGGAGAAGTCGGAGTGGCCCGGGGTGTCGACCAGGTTGATCACGTGGTCGCGGTAGACGAACTGCAGCGCCGCCGAACTGATCGAGATGCCGCGCGCCTTCTCCATCTCCATCCAGTCCGAGACGGTGGCGCGCCGGTTGCCCTTGCCGTGCGTGGCCCCGGCCTCGGTGATCACTCGCGCATGGAGGGCGAGTGCCTCGGTCAGGGTGGACTTGCCGGCATCGGGGTGGCTGATCACGGCGAACGTACGGCGGGGGCGCTGGTCGGACACCGAACGAACCTATCCGGCGCCCCGAATACGCCGACCACCGGAGTCGTGACCTGTCTTGTCGTGTCGTCTGCTGTCGCCGGGTGACTGCAGCCGACACGACAACGCGCCGGCCCGGCGTCAGGACAGGTCGTGCTCCATCGCCTCGGCCACGGCCGCCGCCCGCGGGTCGCCCTCGCGCAGGCCGGCGATGACACTACGCCGGTCCTCGTCGCTGCGGTTCTGGCTCCGCTTGGCCTTCCCGGCGACCTCCTCGATCACGAAGTCGATGCCGACGATCGCCTTCGCCTGCTGGGCGACGAAGGTCTCCGGGGCATCGGTGACGGCCCACGGCACCGGGCGGCGCTGCTCGTTCAGGTCGGTCAGCACGGTGACTGCATGGTGCAGCCACTCCGGGTCACGGCGGACCGTGGCGCGGCCCCGGAACTGGACGGCGCTGTAGTTCCAGGTCGGCACCACCCGTCCGTGCTCCGCCTTGCCGGCGTACCACTCAGGGGTGATGTAGGCCTCGGGTCCGCCGACCACCGCGAGGGCGGGCATGCCGTCGGCGATCTGCTTCCAGTGCGGGTTGGCCAGCGCCATGTGGAAGATCAGCCGGTCCTGGTGCCACACGATCGGCAGCCGGGTGGCCAGCGGATAGCCGTCGCCACCAGCGGTGATGAACTCCGCCGCGCCCACCTGTTCGACGAACGGGCGCAGTTCGGCCTCGTCCATCCGGTTGAAGCGCGGGGTGTACACCGCTCAGCCCAGCGCTTCGGCGATCGTGGCGCCGGCCGCTGCGATCGCCTCGCGGTCACCGGGCGTCGGCACCCACGGCATGCCGAGCCGGTCGCGCTCCTTGTCGACGTACCGCGGGATCACGTGCAGGTGGAAGTGGAAGACCGTCTGCCAGGCGTCGGCTCCGCAGCAGTTCAGCAGGTTCACCCCGTCCGCGCCGAGCGCCCGTACGGCGACCTTCGCGATCCTTTGGCCGGCCAGGGTGACCGCGGCCAGGTCGTCGGCGCTGATCTCCAGCAGGTCGGTGCTGTGCCGCTTGGGGACCACCAGCAGGTGGCCCTCCGAGGCGGGGTTGATGTCCATGAAGGCGTACGTCGCGTCGTCCTCGGCAACCTTCACGCTCGGGACGGTGCCGGCAACGATGCCGCAGAAGAGGCAGTCCTGGATCATGCCTTGCACTCTAGGCGCTGGGCGAACAGTGGAGGAGGGAGCCGCTTCATCTCAAAGCCGGTAGCGTTCTCCCATGGACCCGAACAACAGGTGGGTCGACCCTGTGGCGACGACGACACGCGCAAAGGTGGACCTCGCGCGCGCCATCATCGCCGAGTACAACGCAGACCCGGGCACACCCGACCCCGAGATACGCGTGGTCGAGGACCTCTACGACACAGCCACAGGGATGCCCCGGCCATAGTCGCTCCGCGCTGGCGCGGGCCACGCGGCACAGCACCAGGATCAGGCGCGCGGTGGCGTGATCCAGCCTCGCAGTCGTCGGGCCAACTCGACCAGTCGTTCGCTGGTCGCCCCGGCCGGGTCGAGCACTCGCTGCCGGAGCAACTCGCCACCCGCCGCCATCAGGATGCGGGCGGAGTACTCCGGGTCCGGCACGTGGGGATACAGCCGGACCAGTTCGCCCTGGAGGTAGCCCAGCAGGTTCTTCTGCGACTCCTCGAGCCGGGCGTACAACTCCGGCGGGGCTCCGGCCGGGGGGATCAGGAAGAGGCTCCAGGCTGCGGGATTCTCGTCGATCGCGGCCAGGCTGCCCTCGAAGGTGGCCAGGAACGGGTCCTCGGCCTCGCCGATCAGGGACACCGCTTCCCAGAACTGTCGGGTGACTCGTTCCGACTCCCGCTCCACCAGCGCGACCAGCAGCCCCGGGAGGTCACCGAACTGCTGATAGAGCACCGTGCGGCTCACTCCGGCCGCATCGGCGACCCGGCTGGGGGTCACTGCAGCGAAGCCTTCGGCGGCGATCAAGGCGTGCGTGATGTCGAGCATCTGCTCACGACGACCCTCCGCACTCATCCGGGTGCGCTTGCGGGCGTCCTGGTGGGTCCTCACCCTTGACACCCTAACTTACGGCCTGTAAGCATTTAACTAACAGAGTGAAAGTTAGGAACGGATGACGTACTACCCCGAACTCCTCGAGCGGGTGCATGACCAGGCCCGCATGCAACCCGCCCTCTACGGCGACATCGACTTCTCCCATCCGCCCCACCGCCTGACCACCGACCCCGAGACCAGGGCTTCCTTGCCGGCGTGGGTCGCGCCGCGCGAACCGATGCTGGCTGACGACCGTCTTGTCGAGCTGGTCACCACCACCACGATGCTCGGCGATGTGGTCGCGGATCCCTATGCCAGCCTGCTGCCCAGGTTCGGCCTGCCCAAGCTGATCGCCATGCTCCGCCAGGCCTGCCGCGAGGGCGTCGATGCCGTGCCGGACGCACCGCCGGAGCTGCACACGTTCCTGGCTGCCTTGGAGGAGCGGCCCGACTGGCTGGACATGGACCTGGTCGAGGAGGGAGCCCGCCACGCCCGGGTCAGCGCCGCCTTCCTGTCGCCGTTCATCACGCGCGGCGCCTTCCTGGCGACCTTCCTCAACACCTATGCAGCATTGCCCATGGTCCTCACCGGTGCGCTCTCCGGTCGCCGCGCCTCGGTGCGGGTGAACGAGACGGCCTGCTTCTTCGCCGAGACCACCCTGCCGGGCGCCCTGGCCCGTGACGGCGTGGGATTCGAATCAGCGGCGATGGTGCGCCTGATGCATTCCATGGTGCGGTTCAACGCCCTGCACCGGTCGCAGCGATGGGACACACAGGTCTATGGGGTCCCGATCCCGCAGATCGACCAGATGCCGGCCGGGATGATCATCATGTATCTCCTGGCGATGGCTGCACGACGCCGCGGCCGCACCGACTTCACCCAGCGGGAGCGGGCAATGCTCGAGTTCGCCCGCTATCGCAGCTTCCTGCTCGGGTTGCCCGAGGAACTGCTGCCCACCGATGTTGCCGGCGTGATCGACCTCTTCCATGCCCGCGCAGCAACGCTGCGTGACGACTTCGACGACACGTGTCGAGAGTTGGTGACCTCCACCATGGCGGCGTACCTGCGGCCCGGGCGGGCGCCGTTCGACCGTCTCTTCACTGCAGTCGAGAAGACCTGGAGCCGGGCCTTCTTCCTCGCCTTCAACGGCGGTGACCGGGCCGCATCGGCACGGATGGGGGCACCCTTCGGGCCCACCGACGCGCTCCGCCTGGCGCTCACCGCTCCACTCGTCTTCGGCCGGCTGATAGCGGTCACGGTGGCCAGCGGGCAACCCGGACTCAGTGGTCTCGCCGACCGTTATGCACAGCGGGTGCTGGCGCGAAGGCTGGTGGCGTACGGGAAGCCCGAATACACCACCGACGCGCGGCACTACCGCTCGGCTGCTCCCTGACCGAGCCACGTCGCGATCGCTTCGACCACGGCTCCGGGCTGTTTTGCCCAACCGAAGTGGTCGGCTGCGGCGCCGATCTGCTCGGCAGTGAGCACCCGGACCTCGGGGGTGGTTGCGGAGAACCGGTCGGTGCAGGCACGCACCGCCGCCTCGGGGGCGAACGCGTCGTCGGCCATCCGGATCGCCAGCACCGGCCCGTCGTACGCCGCGATCGCGGGCACCAGCGCTGCGTCATCCCCGGCGAAGCGGTAGCGGTTCGTCAGGGCCAGGTGGCGCCAGTCGGCCATGACGCCGCTCGCCTCGTCGCCGCCGAATCCGACCTGGGACCCGGGGTAATAGCCGTGCTGCTCACTCAACGCGGGGATCACCTCGACCAGTTGGCTGATCTGGGCGCGGGTGGGGCCGTCGTACGCCTCGGTCCACGGGCTGCCGCAGGCCGGCAGGACCAGCCCGTCGAACATCTCAGGGCGCAGCCCGGCGACCATCTGCGCATAGTGGCCACCCAGGCTGTGGCCCAGCAGGTGGACCGGCCGGCCGCCGGCCCGCTCCCTGACCCAGGCAAGGGCCGCGGGGAGATCGGTGCCGACCACATCGGTGAAGTCCCAGTCCGCCTCACGCGAGGGGCGTACGGCGCTCTCACCGAGGCCACGCTGCTCCACCACCGCACTGGACCACCCGCGCTCGGCCAGGGCGGACGCGAGGCGTCCATAGAAGGCGGCCGGGGTGCCGAGCGCGCCCAGGACGGCGAAGAGCGGTTCGCCGCCCTGCCCTGCCTCGGTCCAGTGGATCGGAATGTCCGGGCCGGCGCCGGTGGGCACGAAGTGCGTCTCCATGACCAGCAGTCTGCCCACCACATGGTGGCCGGTCAACGGGCCGATGCGAGGCTCACGCCAGCGCGAAGTAGCGCAACCAGACATAGCCCCAGGCCACCAGCAGGGTCGCCACGGTGACCACCAGGCCGTACTTGGTGAACTTCCAGAAGCTGATCGGTTCACCGGCCTTGGCCGCGATCCCGAGGACCACCACGTTGGCGCCAGCGGCCACCGCGGTCGCGTTGCCGCCCAGGTCGGCGCCGAAGACGAAGGCCCACCACAGCGGGCTCTCGGCCCCGCTCGTTCCGGAGGCGGCGACCAGGTCCTCCACGATCGGCACCATCGCGGTCGTGTAGGGGATGTTGTCGACGAACGCGCCGACGATGCCGGAGCCGAAGAGCAGCACGGTGGAGGCGAGGAGTTCCTTGTCGCCCATCGCCTCGGCCGCGAACTCGCCGATCTCTCCGATGATGCCGACCTGGACCAGCGAGCCGACCAACACGAAGAGCGCCATGAAGAAGGCGAGGGTGCCCCACTCGACCTCCTCGAGGAACTCCTCGGGTTCGGTGCGCGAGACCAGCACAGTGGCTCCGGCGCCCAGCATCGCGACCACGGACGGGTCGATGTGCAGGGTGGTGTGCAGGCCGAAGGCGATCAGGACGAGCGCCAGCACAATCAGGCACCGGTTGAGCAGGCGCCGGTTGGTGATCGCGTCGGCCGGGCGCAGGTCGGCCAACTGGTCGCGTCCCACGGCGGCGGGCTCGGTCAGGTCGTGGCGGAAGAGCCAGCGCGCCATCACCACGAAGCCGATCAGCAGGATCACGGTCAACGGCAGCGAATGGACGAGGAAGTCGGTGAAGCTCAGCCCGGCACGGCTGCCGATGATGATGTTGGGCGGGTCCCCGATCAGGGTGGCGGTGCCGCCGATGTTGGAGGCCAGGATCAGCGAGATCAGGTACGGCGCGGACGGCAGCCCGAGTTGCCGGCAGACCGCCAGGGTCACCGGCGCGACGAGCAGCACGCAGGTGACGTTGTCCAGGATCGGGGCGACCACGGCACTGATCAGCACCAGCAGCACGAGCAGTTTGTAGGGGTGGCCACCGGACTTCTTCGCCGCCCAGAGCGCGAGGAACTCGAAGAGCCCCGTCTGCTTCAGGACGCCGACGATCACCATCATCCCGAAGAGAAGGAAGATGACGTTCCAGTCGATGCCGGTGGTGTGGTCGAAGAAGGCCGACTCGGCGCTGACCAGGCCAATCACGGTCATCGCGGCGACGCCGCCGAGGGCGGCCGCGACCCGGTGCACCCGCTCGGTGGCGATCAGGGCATAGGCAACGATGAAGATGGAGATGGCGGCGGAGGTCTCGATCACGCCGACTGCCTCCGCGGGCCCAGCGTGCGGGCCGCCTGCGTGGGGAACCCGGGTGGGTGCAACTGCTCGACCGATTCGTGCCAACCGGCCAGGCGACCGTGCTGGCTGACCAGGCGGAGCCGGTCCTCGACCGCGGTGACCTGGCCGAGGGCCGAGACGACAAGGACCTGGTCACCGACCTTGAGCGCCATCGGGTCGGTGGGCACCAGGACCAGTGACCCGCGGGTGATCAGGGCGACGGCGGCGCCCGACGGCAGCCGCAACTCGCCCACCTCGACCCCGGCCAGCTTCGAGCCCGGTTCGACCTCGAAGCGGAGCATCACGGCATCGAGACGGTCCAGGGTGGCGAACCCGATCGAGACCTTGTGGACGAAACTGCCCTTCTCCACCCAGCGTGGCTGGCGGCCGCGACCGACCACCAGTCCGACGGTGAATCCGAGGGCGGAACAGATCATGCCGGCCGAGATCGCCAGCTCCAGTTCTCCGAAGCCCATCCGCTCAGTCAAGAGCGCGACGGGGCCTCCACCCAATAGGTGCCGTCACCCATTTCTCTGCTCAGCCGAGCTCCTGCACCGTGCCGGAGAGCAGGCAGAACTCATTGCCCTCGGGGTCGGCCAGCACCACCCAGCTGACATCTGGTCCCTGGCCCACGTCGACCCGGCGAGCGCCCAACGCCAGGAGGCGTTCAAGCTCCTCGGCGGTCGTGGTGCCGTCGGCACGCAGGTCGAGGTGGAGGCGGTTCGTGGTCGCCTTCGGCCTCCCCCGTGGCGCGACATCGATCCCCGGCAGTGCACCGTCCGCCGGCCCGATGCAGACGATCCCGTCCTCCACCTCCAGTCGTTGCCAGTCGAGGACCTGGCACCAGAAGTCGGCAACGACATCTGGGTCCACGGCGTTGATGACGATGTTCGCGATGCGCGTTCCCATACGGTCCAGCCTGACAGCGACTGCCCGCGCTGACCACCTGTTTCGGGCGCGGTTGCGTTGGGAGTCGCACCCGTCGGCGTCGCCGACGGTTCAGGACAAGCGGGCCGGCAACCGCTCGAAACCGCGGAGGATCCGCGTCGTACGTCGGGTGGCTCCGGGCAGCAACTCGAGCTCCGGGTGGCGCTCGAAGAGGGTGCGCAGGCCGATCTCGCCCTCCATCCGGGCCAGCGAGGCGCCCAGGCAATGGTGGCGGCCGAGCGAGAAGGAGAGGTGGTCGCGCGCGTTCTCCCGGGTGACGTCGAAGGTGGCGGGGTCGGTGAAGACCCTGGGGTCGCGGTTCGCCCCGGCCAGCATCGTGGTGAACAGGGCGCCCTCGCGGATCCTGGTGCCGGCGACCTCGGTGTCGGCCTGGGCCACCCGGCCGGTCAGCAGCACTGGTGGGTCGAGGCGGAGCACCTCCTCGACGGCGTTGCTCCACAGGTCCGGGTCAGCCTTCAGGGTGGCCAGTTGCTCGGGGTGGTCGTGGAGCAGCTGGATGCCGTTGGAGAGCAGGTTGACCGTGGTCTCGAAACCGGCAGCCAGGACGAGTCCGGCGGTCGACTTCAGCTCGATCTCACTGAGGCCGCCCTCGGCGTCCTTGAGCGCGACCAGTTCGCTGAGCAGGTTGTCGCCGGGGTTGCGGCGCAGGTGGTCGAGGTGCTGGCCGAGCCAGGTGTCGAAGGAGATCAGGGCATCGGTGACGCTGCGATAGGTCCGCAGGTCCAGGCCCAGGTCGAGGCTGGGCGCTGCGGCAGTGCCGAAGTCGAGCACCCGTGCACGCTCCTCCTCAGGCACACCGAGGATCTCGGCGATCACGGTGACCGGCAGCAGGGCGCAGTACTGCTCGACGAGGTCGACCTCGCTTGCGGCGTCGATGGTGTCGAGCAGGTCGTTGGCGATCTGCTGGGTCCGCTCGGTGAGCCGCTGCACGGCCCGCATCGTGAAGACCCGCATCACCAGCTTGCGATAGCGGGTGTGGTCGGGCGGTTCGGTGACCAGCAGCGACGGTGGCTCGACCGGGTGCAACGCGTGCGGGGCGAGCCGCTCACCGAGGGTGCCGAGGAGACCGGTGCGACCCGGGATGCCGGTGCGGAAGTCGTTGCTGGTCAGCACCTCACGGACCACCGCGTGGTCGGTGGTGATGTAGGCGATGCCGGACTTGAAGACCGGGCCGGCGGCGCGCATTTCCTCCATCATCGGCCACAGTGCTCCGTCGCCGCGAGAGGTGCTGAGGATCATCCGGGCCTGCAGGTCACCCCGCTTGGCCATCCGGCCGAGGAAGAGGCGAGGCAGGCAGTGCACGATCGACCAGTGGGCCCGGCTCTTGGCCCCGGCGACTGTGCTGCTGGCTGCGTTGGCGAGAAAGTTACTCACGAGTCCACGGTAGCCGCGGGATCGGGAAACCGAAACCGTCGGGCGGCGTGCGACCAAGGTATGCCCCGGCCGCTACCCGGGACGGATCCCGACGACCCGAGTGAGCCCTAGCGTGGGGGCCATGCGCAGCAGATGGCTCGGGATCATCCCCCTGTTGCTGCTTGCCCCGATCACCGCGGAGTTGTTGCAGGCCTACCTCGGCGACCTGGGTGGGACGTCCGCTGCCGGCGCGGCAGGATCCCGGCCGTCGCTTCCGGGCGCCCCGGGTCGCAGCCTGTGGCGTGGCCGGTTTCGTGATGATGGTGATGCTCGACTTCGTGCCGCGCCGCTCCCCCAGGAGACGACATGGGCGGAGGAGATCACCCAGAATTGCACTTATCTCGGCCTGGTCCTGCTCCTGGGCTGGGCACTGCACCGACGGACCCGACCAAGGATGGACCGATGAGTTCGACGAACCGCTCGGCCTGGCTCCCCGGCGTACTGCGGCGCCTCGCCCTGCGCTGGGCGATGCGCAAGAACACCACCGGGATGCCCGACATCACCACGTTGCGCAAGGTGCCCGAGCACCTCACCTATCCGCTGCGCCGCGACGGCATCGATCCCGTCCCCGAGCTGGCCCGAGCGCGCGCCAGCGACCCGGTCACGCTGCTCGGCGACGTACTCGGGATGCAGATCTGGCTGGTGACCGGTCACGAGGAGGCCAAGGAGGTGCTGGCAGACCGGGAGGCCTATTCCAACGACATGCGTCACCTGCTCGGGTCACGCCCCCGCTCGGACGCCGAGGGGATCGGCGGCCTGGGGATGACCGACCCGCCCGACCACACCCGGCTGCGTGGCCTGCTCACGCC
Organism: Nocardioides sp. AE5; assembly: GCF_031844485.1. Taxonomy (NCBI): domain Bacteria; kingdom Bacillati; phylum Actinomycetota; class Actinomycetes; order Propionibacteriales; family Nocardioidaceae; genus Nocardioides; species Nocardioides sp. AE5. The sequence goes on along the minus strand of NZ_JAUZVI010000006.1, from coordinate 152,723 downwards.
GGAGTTCACGATGCGCCGCCTGCGCCGGCTCCAGGAGTCGATCGAGGCAATCGTCGACGACGCCCTCGACGCGATGGAGGCACAGGGGCCTGTGGTCGACCTGGTCGACATGTTCGGCTTCCAGGTGCCGTTCCGGGTGATCTGCGAACTGCTCGGCATGCCCGAGGAGGTGCGCGAGGAGTTCCACCGGCTCGGGGTGGCCCGCTTCGACGTATCCGAGGGCGGCGCCGGCGCATTTGGCGCGGCGACCGAGACCCGCACCTTCCTGATCGACGCCGTACGCCGCCAGCGCGCCGAGCCCGGGGACGGCCTGATCGGGGAGATCCTCCGCACCAAGGGCGCCGAGTACGACGACGTCGAGCTCGGCGGCCTGGCCGACGGAGTCTTCCTCGGCGGCTATGAGACGTCGGCGGCTATGCTGTCGATGGGTGGTTATGTGCTGACCCGGAACCGGGAGGCCTACCGGCTGCTGCGCGAGGGTACGCCGGCCGAGGTCGACCAGGTCATCGATGAGTTGTTGCGCTATCTCTGTCCCGTGCAGGTGGCGTTCCCGCGGTTCGCCCGCGCCGACCACACCCTGTTCGGCCACGAGATCAGCACAGGGTCGGTGGTGATCGTCTCGTTGTCGGGGGCGAACCGTGACCCGCGGGCGGTGCCGCATCCGGACCAGTTCGACCTGCGCAATGCCGGCACCCAGCACTTCGCCTTCGGGCACGGGTTGCACCGCTGTGTCGGCGCGGAGCTGGCTCGGATGGAGCTGCGGACCGCGCTCACCCGTCTCTCGCAGCGCTTCCCGGACCTGACGATGGCCACCGATGACCTGGGCGAGCTGGGCTTCCGGGACCTGTCGGTCGTCTATGGCATCGACCGGCTCCCGGTCCGGCTGCACGGGGTGCCGGAGGCCGCCGGGCACTGACCCGCATCACGTCGTACAGGGGATCACGCGGTCCGACTGCGGCCGAGGGTGGCGAGCAGGTCCTCGTGCAGTTCGAACCAGACCCGGTGCGCCGAGTCGCACGAGAGTCCTGCGCCGCCTTGGTCACCAGCCGGCCACCACGATCGATCCGGCGGATGGTCGATCCCGAGACGATCACGATCTCGTCGTCGACGAAGAGCACACCACGGGGCTCGCCGGTCAACGGATGGTTCCAGAGTTCCGCGCCCGTGCTCGCGTCGTACCCGCAGGCGTGCGGCTTCTCGTGGTGGTGCAACACGACCACCAGGTCGCTGTCCGTGACGACCGCCTGGTTGGAGCCGATCGGAGGGATGGTCCGCTGCCAACGTGGTTCACCGGTGGTCACGTCGAGGGCGACCAGGGTCGTCACCGTCTCGGCGTACGAACCCTGTGGACGAGTCGCGAGGACGACCGACGAGCCGAATGCGGCGCCGGCCCTGGCCTCGTCCCGGGGCGTGGCACAGCGGTGGCTCCACACCTCACGCATTCCTGACTCCATTCCACTTCCACCAGGTGTAGTGGTATTCGCCTTCCTCCACCTCGAACCGGCGGCCGCAATCGGTGCACTCACACATCCGCTTGGGACGGTCGGGGCGCCCGTTGAAGAAGACCGGGGTCTCGGCGGTGATCCGCACGTGCCCGAGAGCCTCCTCCTTCGCCGGCTCATAGCGCACGTGATGGGCGTACGCCGCGCACAGGCACTTCTTCTCGCCGAAGAGCCGGATCCGGTGGAAGGCATGGTCCAGATTGCTCCCGTTGGAGATCAGGGCGCCACCGAGGTCGAGCTCCTCGGTGGCCCGCTCGATCGCCGGCAGCGACCGCACCAGGGGCTCCAGCACCTGCGGGTCGCGGGTCTTGAAGACCTCCCAGACCGCATGCAGGACCCGACTGCTGTCCTTCGACAAGAAGTCGGCGCGCAGCGACCCGTCGTCCGCAGGTCGGGCCTCACCAGGACGACTGGCACCCTGTGCTTCGGCGGAGAGCCATTGCCGGGGCAGCACGAACACGGCCGCCTTGCTGGTCGAACGCTCGGCTGCCGAGTTGTCGACGAGCATGACCGCGTCGTGCCCGAACGGCCACCACACGGCGTCGTCGGCGTCGAGCGCCCGCACCATGCTCGCGGGCGCGCTGCGCCGGTCGTACGACGCGGGGTCGGTCTCCTTGTCGTCGGTGAAGCGGGTCGCGTCGAAGTGGGTCCGGGCACCCCAGCGCCGGTCAGCCAGCTCGGCGATGGCTGCGGTCCAAGTGGACAGGCCGGACGCGTCCGCGGTGGCCGCGAGCGGAAGCACGTGCATGAGATAGTTGGTCTGCCCCTCGAGCCCGTCGATCTCCCATTCGAGCCACTCGTCACCGTCCGGCCGGGGCAGGTCGACCATCTGCTTGACCACCTCCATCACCTGGTCGGCGGTGGCGTCGATGATCCCCTCGGTCATGCCGGCTCCTGGTCCGGACGCGGGGTGTGGAAGATGATGCGGTTGCCGAGCTGGTCCGGCCCGGTGTGGTCGCGTGACGTCATCGAACGGATTCTAGGGCGCGCTGATGAACGATCGGCCGGCTCAGAGATAACGCGAGGTCACCGCCTTCGGTTGCCGGCCGTGCAGCCGGACGAAGTGCGCGATCACTCCGCCTCGGTGACGACATCGCCCTGGAGGATCCGTTCCAGATAGGGGCGCAACCAGTTCGCCTCGGCCCGCTCGAAGTGCTCGGTCCATGCGTCGCTGAGCGCCTCCGCCACGCTGATGATCGCTGCCACCGCGTTGTGGGTGACTCCTTCGGCGACCGTCACCTTCGCCGGCGAGGGCTCGACACTGACGTCGACGGACCACGGATACACATACGGGTCGCCGACCTCCCAGAAGAGCCGATTCGAGGCCAACTTCAGGTAGCGGCGGGTCATGAACTCAACGCGATCGGCCCGGGGATCAGCGTTGGTACGCCGGCGGCGGCAACGGGGTCGGGTCCGGATTGGCGAGGATCCAGGCCACGGCCGCCTCCCGCAACTGGGCCAGGTCGCGTTCCGGCGCATTGCCAGTCTTGATCCGCTTGAGAACCGGGGCGAGGTCGTCGGTGCTGGCGACCGGGTTGCCGGAGGCGAGGTGGGCGCCGAGGACGTCGGTCATCGTCCGGAAGTCGCTGTCCCAGTTGATCGAACCGTTGCCGGAGATCTCGCGGGCCAGCTTGCCGGCCAGCCGCAGCACCTCCCCCTGGATGTTCCCTGCAGGCCCCTGGGAGGGGACCAGCAGCGTCCACAACTCGTCGTACTGGCCGGCGACGTCGGTCGCGGTGACCTCGATCCGCGACGTACCGTCGTGGACCACCCGCGGCGCCACGGGCGTCACGCCGAAGAGGTCATAGAGGCGGTGCAGTCCCGCCTCGGTCTCGTCGATCAGGTCGGAGTTGAAGTTCGACCGGTGGAACTCGAAGTTGGTGCCGATCCGCGTGATGAGCTCCTCGGCATTGTCCGGCACCGCGGCCCCGGCGGCGAGCAGCACGGCCGCCGACTCCGCGACGTAGTGCATCTCCGCGTTGCTGCAGGAGATCAGCGCAGAACGCAGCGGCGTGATGCCGCGGTTGTAGACCGGGTCCACCTCGGCACCGGCCTCGATCAGGAGCTTGAGCTGATCGGGTCGTTTGGCTGCCAGGTGCATCGGCGTCTTGCCGTACTTGTCGGTCCGGTTGACGTCGGCGCCCAGCTCGATCAGGGCGGCGATTGACTTCCAGGACGAGGCCCGGGCCTGCAGCGGGGTGTGCTGGCTGCCCTGGCTCGGCTCGTCCACGTCGAGCCCCTGGTCGACCAGCCAGCGGGCCAGCTCGTCCGGGCAGTCGGGAAAGCTGAGGGCAGTGCCCTTGTCATAGCCGCCACGCGCGTCGATCGCACACGTGTCGAAGACCGCCTTCAATGCGTCGAGGTCACCGCCCTTGAGGAGATCGGCGAAATCCTTGGGCAGGGTCTTGCGCTTTCTCGCCATGGCGCGAGTCTAGGCACGGGCCTCGTCACCAGCGAACCTCAGGCAATGTCTAGTGATCCAGTCTTGAAAGGTAGGTGAGTCCCGTTTGGAGAAGTTCGCTGCATCTCGACATGCGTTGCCGTGATCAGTGAGCCATGTCCACGAACCGGCTGTAGTGGCCCTGGAAGGCCACGGTGATGTCGCGGGTCTGCCCGTTGCGGTGCTTGGCCACGATCAGGTCGGCCTCGCCGGGGCGGGTGGATTCCTTCTCGTAGACATCCTCGCGATGCAGGAGGATGACCATGTCCGCGTCCTGCTCCAGGGACCCCGACTCGCGAAGGTCACTCATCATCGGACGCTTGTCCGTGCGCTGCTCCGGGCCACGGTTGAGCTGGCTCAGCGCGATCACCGGCACCTCGAGCTCCTTGGCCAGGAGCTTGATCTGGCGGGAGAACTCGGAGACCTCGAGCTGGCGGGACTCGACCTTCTTGCCGGACGTCATCAGCTGCATGTAGTCGATGACGATCAGGCGCAGGTCATGGTTCTGCTTGAGCCGACGCGCCTTCGAACGGATTTCCATCATCGTCATGTTGGGGCTGTCGTCGATGAACATCGGCGCCGCCGAGACCTCGGCCATCTTCTTGGCCAGTTTGCCCCAGTCGTCGTCGGTCATGTTGCCGTTGCGGATGTGGTTCAGCGGCACCTTCGCCTCCGCCGACAGCAGGCGCATGGTGATCTCCGAGCGACCCATCTCCAGGCTGAAGAAGACACTGGCCAGGCCGTTCTGGATCGACGCCGCACGGCACAGATCCAATGCAAGCGTCGAGTTGTGTGTCGGGATCATCGACTCGCCGGCCAGGTACAGGTGCTCCTCGTTGTCCACCTGCACGCACCGCACAGGGACCGACGCGACCGCCCTGATCGCCTCGATCTTGACCACCGAGCCGTCCGGCATGCTGATCGTGTGGAGCTCGGCCAACGAGGCGGCAAGTTGCTGCGTCGTACGGATGGATCTGCCACCCTCGCCGAGCTGCGCGCTGGTCAACCACTGGTGCTCCGCATCAGCCACGATGCGTGAGCCATCGGAGAACTCCACCTCGAAACACGGGCGGCCATGCATGACCTCAGTCGCCGCGACGACCTTGGTGGGACGCCCCTTCGCGTCGTACAACTCGTCGCCGACCTGCACCTCCCCCATCGTGGTCCAGCCCGACGGCGTGGGCAGGGGTGTGTCGAGGGCCAACGCCTTACCCATCGCCGGGCGCGCCGCGATGATGATCATCTGGCCCTTGTGCAGGCCGTTGGTCAGCTCGTCGAAGTCGGCGAAGCCGGTGGGCACGCCATAGATGCCCTCCTCCCGGTTCCCGATCGCCTCGATCTCGTCGAGGACGCCCTCCATGATGTCGGCCAGCGGCGCATAGTCCTCCTGCGCGCGCTTGTCGGTGATCTTGTAGACCTCCGCCTGGGCCTCGTCGACGATCATGTCGACGTCGCCCTCGCCGGCGTACCCGAGCTGGACGATCTTGGTGCCGGCGTTCACCATCCGCCGCAGCACCGCCTTCTCGCGCACGATCTCGGCGTAATAACCAGCGTTCGCCGCGATCGGCACGTTGGCCGACAGGGTGTGCAGGTACGGCGCCCCGCCGACGCGGTCCAGTTCACCGCGGCGCTGCAACTCATTGGCTACCGTGATCGGGTCGGCCGGCTCCCCACGACCGAAGAGGTCGACGATCGCCTCGTGGATCACCTCATGGGCGGGCCGGTAGTAGTCAGCCCCGCGCAGCACCTCCACCACATCGGCGATGGCGTCCTTGGAGAGCAGCATCGAGCCGAGCACGCTCTGCTCCGCAGCGTTGTCCTGGGGCGGCGTACGGTCATTGGGGCCGCGCGGCGCCTCGCCCGGCTCGTACGCCGCGGGGCCGTCACCCCACTGGGGCGCGGAATCCCAGGCAGGTTCCGGGGGCAGATCTCCGGAGAACTCCGTCGTGCTCATCGCCATCCCATCCCTGTCATTGCTCCGCTCCTGCCTGCCCGCGCCGGGCATGCCCGAGGCTAGGCAGGGGGCCCGACACTTGCCCCCGACCACGCCCGAATCTCCATGCCCGCGACGCGACCGTACGTGTGGAGAACCCTCTTCTCCAACCTCGTTCTCCACAGGCCTTGGGGATAACTCGCGACTCGCCGTGGACGACACGCACAACCCTGTGCACAGGGTGGGGAAACACCTGTGGATTGTCGAGTCACATCAGCCACAACACCTGGTCTGACCTGCAGAAACAGTTGTACACGGCTGTGGAGGAAAAGTATTCGACCACTGATTTCGTCATCTGGGATCCACCTAGCGTTCAGGAGTTTCTTTGTCGACATGGCGATCAGATGACATCTGACCCGCCGGTATGCACAGGGTTTCCCACAGGTCCCATCAGACACCTGTCCAGTGACCCCCGGACGAGCCACCGACCGCCTCACTAGAGTGACCCGGTGACCGTCGACCGCCGCGAGACCGACCGCGAGATCCTCCGCCTCGCGATCCCCGCCTTCCTGGCCCTGGTCGCCGAACCCCTCTTCCTGCTCTCCGACGCCGCGATCATCGGTCACCTCGGCACCCGCGAACTCGCCGGACTCGGCATCGCCGGCGCCATCATCCAGACCGTCGTCGGCCTCTGCGTCTTCCTCGCCTACGGCACCACCGCCTCGGTCGCGCGCCAGATCGGCGCCGGCGACGTACGCCGTGCCATCAGCATGGGCATCGACGGGATCTGGCTCGCGGTGGTGATCGGTGTCGTGGCCACCGCCTTGGGCATCGCTACCACGCCGTGGCTGGTCAGCCTCTTCGGCGCCAGCGACGCAACCTCCGGCTTCGCCGTCGACTACCTGCAGATCGCGTTCCTGGGCACCACCCCACTGCTGGTGATGCTGGCCGCTACCGGCGTCCTGCGCGGCATGCTCGACACCCGTACGCCGTTGGTCGCCGCCGTCATCGGCAACCTTCTCAACATCGGGTTCAACCTGGTCCTGGTCTTCGGGCTCGGACCGATCCCCGCCCTCGGCATCGAGGGGGCCGCCGTCGGCTCCGTGATCGCCCAGGTGCTGATGGCTTCGATCCTGCTCGTCGTGGTGCTCCGCGGCGCCCGCGCCCAGGACGCCTCCCTGCGCCCGGACGGCCCGGGCATCCTCGCCGCTGCCCATGCCGGGATCGCACTCGTCGTACGCACCCTGACCCTGCGCGCCGCGCTGCTGGTCACGACGTACGCCGCGGTCCGCGCGGGCGGCGACACCGGGATGGCCGCTCACCAGGTCGCGATGACCATCTGGGGCTTCCTCGCCTTCGTCCTCGACTCCATCGCCATCGCCGCGCAGGCCCTGACCGGGCGGAGGCTCGGGGCCAGCGACCACGAGGGCACCCGCACCATCACCCGCCGGATGGTGCAGTGGGGGATCTGGTCCGGCATCGTCACCGGCATCGGCCTGGCCGCGCTCAGCCCGGTGCTGGGCCACCTGTTCACCAACGACCGAGCGGTGGTCGAGGCGCTCACCCCGATCCTGCTTGCCGCCGCCGTCGCCCAGCCCGTCGCCGGCTATGTGTTCGTCCTCGACGGCGTACTCATCGGGGCCGGCGACGGCGCCTACCTGGCCTGGGGCGGGCTGGCCGTGCTGGTCGTCTATGCACCCCTGGCCCTGCTCACCCACGACCTGGTCTGGCTCTGGATCGCCTTCGGGATCGGCTTCATGGGCACGCGTGCGGTGGTGCTCGGCCTGCGCGCCCGCGGCGATCGCTGGATGGTGCTCGGCTCCGCCTGAGGCCCGTCCCGTCTCGGCGCAGTTCACGCCAGTACGCCGCACTGGTGCGCCCCTCCGGTGACTCCGCACCCCGCCGGCGGGGTGCAAACTGCCGTGGACAGCGCGTTACATCCCCGGCGGCCGGCCGTCTAGGGTGGCGGCGTGACTGAGGAGCCGGCCGAGCGGGTGCGTCCCGAGCGCAAGCCGATGACCCCCTTGCAGAAGATGGGGATGGGGCTGGTCATCGTCGCCCTCGACACCCTGGGCGGTGACGGGATCGGCGCATGGGACCTGCTGCCCGACTTCATCGGCTGGGCGATGGTGGCCTGGGGGCTCGCCTCGCTCACCCTCCCCCAGCGCAACCAGCTCCTCGGCCTCGCCGCCCTGGCCGGCGTGGTCTCCCTGGTCTTCTGGTTCCCGGCGATGCAGGATCGCCTCCGCGGCGCCGAACTCTCCCTGAAATGGGCCGCATCCCTGCCCGACCTCGCCTTCGTGATCGCCACCGCGATCGCCTTCAAGGCAGCGGCCCGCACCAGCGGGGACCGCAAGTTCTTCGCCCGGTTCGGCTTCACGCTCTGGTTCGCGATCGCCATTGCAGCCCTGCCCGCGATCGCATCGGCCGCCGAGTCGGAGACGCTCCTCGAGTACGCCGAACTCGGCTTCGTGCTGCTCTGGCTGTGGCTGATCTGGAACCTCTTCGCCGCGCATGCGCGGAAGTGGGCTGCGGCCCGTCCCGCGGCGTGACCTCCTGCGCCCCAGCGTGACGTCACCCTGCGACCCGCCCCCACGGCTCCGATCCTGCCCTGACCAGACCCGATCCCTCGACTTGTGCGGTGCTGTTGACGGAAATCGGGCGCACAGCACTACTCAAGCGACCAGGACACCGCGTTACAGGCGGGAAAGGAGGGCGCGCGTCACAGCAGGGAGGGGCGGGGAAGGGCGCGCAAATGCAGTTCGGCCCGCCACCCCGAAGGGTGGCGGGCCGAACGGATGCGATGCGTCAGGCGGGGACGACGTTGAGGGCCACCGTGGCGGACACCTCGTCGTGCAGCTTGACGGACACCTTGTGGGCACCGAGCGACTTGATCGCGTTGCCGACCACGATGGTCCGCTTGTCGACCTTCTCGCCGGAGGTCTCCGACAGGGCGTTGGCGATCTCGGCAACCGTGACGGAACCGAAGAGGCGGCCACCAGCACCGGCGCGCACGGCAACGTTCACCGTGGCGGCCTCGAGCTTGGTCTTGACCTCCTCGGCGTGGTCCTGGTCGCGGACCGCGCGCGAGGCGCGGGCTGCCTTGATGGACTCCACGGTCTTCTCGCCACCGCGGGTCCAGCGGATCGCGTCGCCGCGCGGGATGAGGTAGTTGCGGCCGTAGCCGTCCTTGACCTCGACCACGTCGCCGGCGGCACCGAGGCCGTCGACTTCCTGCGTCAGGATGAGCTTCATGTCGGCGATCCTCCTCAGCGACCGGTGGACGTGTAGGGCAGGAGCGCGACCTCGCGGGCGTTCTTGACCGCGATCGCAACGTCGCGCTGGTGCTGCACGCAGTTGCCGGTCACCCGACGGGCGCGGATCTTGCCGCGGTCCGAGATGAACTTGCGAAGCAACGTGGTGTCCTTGTAGTCGACACCCGTCGCCTTCTCCTTGCAGAACTGGCAAACCTTCTTCTTCGGCTTGCGAATCACTGCCTTTGCCATTGTGGTGCTCCTTTCCAGAGCCCGGCCCTGCGTTCAACAGGATCGGAATGGGTAGTGGCTGGTTGACTGGTGGTGCAGTGTGGCTGGAATCAGAAGGGCGGCTCGTCCGAGCCCACGCCCGGGGTTGCCCATGGGTCGTTGCCCGGAGCGGACTGCCCGCCGCCCTGGTTCGGGGCCGGCGTGGCCCACGGGTCGGCAGGAGCGGACTGGCCCTGGGACTGGCCACCCTGGTAGCCACCCCCCTGGGACTGCTGGCCCCCACCGAAGTTCCCGCCACCGCCGTAGCCGCCGCCCCCACCGCCGGAGCGCTGGGCACGAGCCACCTTGGCGGTCGCGAACTTCAGGGACGGACCAACCTCTTCGACCTCGATCTCGAAGCTGGTCCGCTTCTCGCCCTCACGGGTCTCCCACGTGCGGGCCTTCAGGCGGCCCTGGACGATGACACGCATTCCCTTCACCAGGGACTCGGCAACGTTCTCCGCAGCCTGGCGCCACACCGAGCACTGGAGGAACAGCGCTTCGCCGTCCTTCCACTCATTGGTCTGGCGGTCGAACGTGCGGGGCGTCGACGCGATCCGGAAGTTGGTCACTGCCGCACCCGACGGGGTGAAGCGCAGCTCCGGGTCGTCGACGAGGTTGCCGACCACGGTGATTTCGGTTTCGCCTGCCATCTCAGGTCCTCCTGTTGATTCCATGCCCTGGGTCCGGATGACTTTTCATCCAGACGTGTCGGGACTCATCGTGCCGTGAGCCACCGACGATGGAAATGCCTCGTCCACAGGGCGTGGCATTCCCGGGGTCCGTCGGACCAGGCGATCAGGCCTGGGCGCGAAGGACCTTGGTGCGCAGCACGGACTCGTTGAGGCCCAGCTGGCGGTCAAGCTCCTTGACCGTGGCCGGCTCAGCCTGCAGCGAGATGACGGCGTAGATGCCCTCGGCGTTCTTCTGGATCTCGTAGGCGAGGCGACGACGTCCCCAGACGTCGACGGTCTCGATGCTTCCGCCGTCCTTGCGGACGACGTCGAGGTACTTCTCGAGGGACGGCTCGATGGTCCGCTCTTCAAGGCTGGGCTCGAGGATGACCATGACTTCATAAGCGCGCATAGCGGTCTCCACCTCCTCTGGACTCGGCGGCCACGGTCTTTCCGTGGCAGGAGGGCTGTGCGAATGTCCCCCGCCGGACCACCATCGGGGTGGGGGCAAGAGGACACCGCAGACTATCAGCGCCGCGCCCCGCCCGGTAAATCCCGCCGTCCACAGGCAGCCACCACGCCCGCGGTTGCCATCGGTGATTCTGGGTAGGGTTGCCCCCGTCATGGACCTTGCCTCGAACACGCCGCTCGCCGGCCGCTACCAACTGATCGACCAGATCGGTGCCGGCGGCATGGGCTCGGTGTGGCGTGCGTGGGACCTGAAGCGCCAGCGCTTCGTCGCCGCGAAGGTGCTCGGCCAGCACGACTCCGGCATGCTGCTGCGCTTCGTGCGCGAGCAGTCGGTGCGGATCAAGCACCCCCACGTGGTCGCCCCGAGCGGCTGGGCCGCCGAGGACAACCTGGTGGTCTTCACGATGGACCTGGTCCGCGGCGGCTCGATCCAGACACTGCTCGGCGACCACGGCCGGCTCCCGGAGTCGTACGCCGCCGTCGTACTCGACCAGACCCTGCAGGCCCTGGAGGCGATCCACGGCGCCGGCGTGATCCACCGCGACATCAAGCCCGCCAACCTGCTGCTCGAGCCGACCGGCACCCGCCGCCCGCACGTGCGGGTCGGTGACTTCGGTGTCGCCGCACTGATCGACGAAGTGCGGCTGACCCGCTTCCCCGGCGCGATCGGCACCGACGGCTACATGGCGCCCGAGCAACACGACGGCGTACCGCCCGACCCGCGCCAGGACCTCTATGCGCTCGGCGTGGTCGGCATCCAGATGCTCACCGGCCTCGGCCCGCGCCACCAGCGCGGCGTACCGGAGGGACGCCTCCACGACTTCCTGGCCGCGCTCACCCACAAGGATCCGGACAAGCGCCCCGCCACCGCGTCGCTGGCGCTGCAGATGCTGCGCCAGGTCGGGGTCCCGGCCGGTACGCCGTGGACCGCCGACGCGGAACCGCCCGAGGTCTTCAACCAGCTCACCGAGGTCGCCCCGCCAGCGCCACAGTCGTACGCCGGTCCCGGCTCGCACGACTCCAGTCCCGGCTCGCACGGCGGCCCCCAGAGCGCCGGCTCCCAGGGCCCCGGCAGCCAGGGCAGCAGCGGCGGATCGGGGTCGTTCGGCTCCTCCACCTTCGCCAGTCCCGGCTATGCGGTCGCCGGGCCCTCCCCCTCGGGGCCGCAGCACTCGGGCCAGCAGTTCGCCCCCTCCGCGCAGGGCAGCGGTGCCTCCTACCCGGCGCAAAGCTGGGGTGGGACGCTGCCGCAGACCTATCGGGCGCAGACCTATCAGCAGTCCGGACCGGCCCAGCCCGGCTCCAGTTCGATGCTCTACCTGGCGCTGGTCTGCTTCGCGGTCTCGATCGCGATGGCGCTCTCCGCGATCCTGCTGATCCTGCTCTGAATCAGCTCCGCCGCAGCAGCACGAACCCGACCAGGGCGAGCACCGCAGCACCGATGATCAGGGTCCAGACCAGGGCCCACGGGCGGTCCGCCATCACGATCAGGTCGATGCTCATGCGGGACAGTCTAGAGCGGCCATGCCCTAGGGTTGGCGGTGGCTCGGGCCACTGCGGCGCCGACCCACCAGGGAAACGAAGGGGGTGCCGATGGACGCGGAACTGGCGCATCGGCGCAGTCAGCAGGCCGAGATGTACGGCGACTCGATCGACGTACTCGCCCAGAAGGCACACCAGCTGATGGGGGTCGCGCTCCCTGACCTGGCCGAGGTCGTCGGGCTCTCCCTGCCGATGATGACCAAGCTGGTCAACGGCGAACGGGTCCGGATCGGCAACACCATTGCGATGGGTCGCATCGTCCAGTTGCAGGAGTTCGCCGACCAGTTGATCACCGGTCAGGCGAGCAGTGACGACATCGCCCTGACCCTGGCCCAGATCCGCGCCTCCACCACGCCGGCCCGGTCCTCGAAGCTCACCGCGCAGGCCCGTCCGGGAGCGCCCGGGGACAACGAACGGCTGGCACCCAACCCGCGCGCCAGCCAGGAATCGACGGTACGCCGCAAGCCGCTGCTGGCGCCGGCCACCGGGGAACGCCCCTCGATCACACCGAACTCGCTGGCCTACGCCCGCCAGGTGGTCGGACGGCACGTGCCCACCACCCCGGCGTACCGCTGGCCACTGCTGGAGCGGTTCACCCAGACCGAGACCTGGGTCAAGCACGAGAACCACGGCCCCACCGGTGCGTTCAAGGTGCGCGGTGGCCTCAACTTCCTGGAGCGGATGCGGGTCTCCGGCATCCCGATGCCGGCCGGCCTAGTCGCGGCCACTGCCGGCAACCACGGCCAGTCGCTGGCGTTCGCCGGCGCGAAGTCCGGCATCCCGGTCACCATCGTGGTGGCCGAGCAGCACAACCCCGACCAGGTCGACTGCATGGAGGGGTTCGGCGCCGAGGTGGTCGTCCACGGCAAGGACTTCCAGGAGGCCCGGGAGTACGCCGCGGGGCTGGCGATCGACCGTGGCCTGCTCAACATCCCTGCCTTCCACGCCTGGCTGGTCGAGGGCGTGGCGACGTACGTCGCGGAGTTCCACGAGCAGGTGCCGTCACTGGACACGATCTATGTGCCGATCGGGATGGGGTCGGGCGCCTGCGCCCACATCCTGGTCCGCGACATCCTCGGCCTGCGCACCGAGATCGTCGGCGTGGTGGCCGCCGGCGCCCCGGCGTACGCACTCTCCTTCGAGCAGCGCCGCCCGGTCAGCACCGAGGCGGCCGACACGTTCGTCGACGGCGTCGCCTGCCGTACGCCGGACCCGATCGCGGTGGACGTGATCAATCGCGGTGTCTCCCGGATCGTCCGGGTCGAGGAGGACGAGGCGGCCGAGGCGATGGGCTTGGTCCACCGCACCACCCACAACATCGCCGAGCCCGCCGGGGCACTGGCGCTCGCGGGCCTGCTCGCCGACCGGACCCGGGCCACCGGCAAGCGGGTCGGGCTGGTGCTGACCGGCGGCAACGCCGACCTGGCCACCCTGACCCGGATCTTCGAAGAACTCGGCTGATCCGGCCGGTCCCACGAACGCTCAATCGTTGCTGTCCGAAAGCTCAATCGTTGCGCCTCCTACGATGGCCGCATGAGCCAGCGCAACCAGATCTCCATCGGAGCCCACGTCGACCAGAGCGACCCGATCGCCGAGGCGCAGGCCCGCGACACCACGCTGGTCCAGTTCTTCCTCGGCAACCCGCAGTCCTACAAGGGCCCGGTCATCGAGTACGCCGGCGGCGCGGAAGGCCTCAAGGCCGATGCCGAGGCAGCCGGGGTCGACCTCTATGTACACGCGCCGTACCTGATCAACGTCGCCACCACGAACAACCGGCTGCGGATCCCCAGCCGCAAGCTGCTCCAGTCGCACATGGACGCCGCCGCGTCGATCGGCGCCAAGGGACTGATCGTGCACGGCGGGCACCTCAAGGACGACGAGGACCCGAGCATCGGCTTCGACAACTGGCGCAAGGCGATCGCCGCCACCGACCTGAAGATCCCGCTGCTGATCGAGAACACCGCCGGTGGCGACAACGCGATGACGCGCTACCTGGACCGGATCAAGGGGGTCTGGGACGCGATCAGCGGTGAGGAACAGGCCGACATGGTCGGCTTCTGCCTGGACACCTGCCACGCCCATGCCGGCGGCAACGCGCTGGAGACGGTGGTCGACGACGTACGGGCGATCACCGGGCGGATCGACCTGGTCCACGCCAACGACTCGCGCGACGCCTTCGACTCCGGCGCCGACCGGCACACCAACTTCGGCCAGGGGCACATCGAGCCCGACCTGCTCGCCGCCGTGGTCCGCGACGCCAAGGCTCCGGTGATCTGCGAGACCCCGGGTGGTGCCTCCGAGCACACGGCCGACTTCGGGTGGCTGCGCGAGCGGCTGTGAGTCACGGCCCCAGCAGGGCCAGCGGCACGACGGCGATTCCGTCGGGGCGTCGGTAAGCCTGCTGACCGGTCGAAACCACCAGCAGGTCAACCACGTCGTCGGGTCTTTGCTCCCTTAGCCACCGCAGGTGTCGACCGTCAGCGGCCGTGATCGCAGCGGACATCTTCACTTCGATGCCCAGGAGTTGTCCCTCTGTCCCTTCCACGACCAGGTCGACTTCGTGGTCTCCGTTACGAGTACGCAGATGGCCGACCCGCGCCTCGGCAGCCTGGGCAGCAACCCGGATCCCCAGGGTCGCCAAGGACTCGAACATCGGACCCGCCATCTGACTGCCCGTACTTGAGGCAAGCGCACGGGCTGAGAGATTCAGCGCCCGCATGGCAAGCGCCGGATCTGCCAACTGGTGCTTGGGGGCCTGCTGCAGTCGAGTCATCGGATTGCGGCCAGGAGTCCAGCCTGGCACCGGGTCCAGCAGCCACAACTGGGTCAGGTGATCGCGATAGGAAATTGTCGTTGACTTGGCTGGCTGCGAACCGTCGCCTGCCGTCGTTGCATCCAGGATGCGCGAGTAAGCCGTGGTCGTCGATGAAGCGGCGGCGTATGCAGCCAACCAGCGGCGCAGCGTCTCGGGTCGCCGCACAGCCAGGCCCTGCTCGGGGAGATCCCGATCGACGACCCTCTGGAGATAGGCATCGAGAAGGCCGCGACGTAGCCTGGGCGGCTGGTCCTTGATCCCCGGGAACCCGCTGGACTCGATCGCCTGGAAGTAGTCGGTAACCCGCAAGGAGGTCGTCCCACCAATCGGTGCCGACGATCCATGGAGCAGACTGGCGAGGCTGACGGTCGGCTCCTCCAGGCCCCGTTCATGGAAGGCCATTGGCCGCATCCGCAAGGACAGGATGCGGCCCGCTCCGCTGTGCGTGCCTGCCCCCGCAGCCGGCGTGGCACTACCGGTCAGCAGAAATCGGCCGGGAGGAGCACCCGCGTCAACGGCGCGCCGGACGGAGTCCCAGACCGCGGGCAGACGTTGCCACTCATCAAGGAGCACGGTGCCGCCCGGTTGGTCGAACAAGTCCGGGTCGGCCTCGAGTACCGACTTGTCCGCAGCGCGGTCGAGTGACCAGATCGCATCCGCACGTCGCTGCGCGGTGGCGGTCTTGCCGACTCCTTTCGGCCCGTCGAGAGCGACTGCCGGCGCCATCGCCAAGAGCTCGTCCAACTCACGGTCGATAGTGCGGAAGGCGTAATCCATAGTTCTACGCTACCTTCAGCCGCATCCCTACGCTACCTTTAGCCGCATCGCTACGCTACCTTTAGCCGCAATCGCCGTCCCACGTCGCCGTGATCGCCAGCAATGCCCCTCCCGTCACCACGCTTCGGTAGCCTCATCCGCGTGTCTCCTTCCCCATCGCACCTGAGCGTCCGCACCATCGCGGCGGACGACCACCTCGACTTCATCGGCTCCCGGCGCTCGGCGAGTTTCCTGCAGACGCCGGCCTGGGGCCAGGTGAAGGCAGAGTGGCGCCGCGAGTCGATCGGCTGGTTCCGGCCCACCGCGACGGGCGAC
The DNA here is from genome assembly GCF_031844485.1 of Nocardioides sp. AE5. Lineage (NCBI taxonomy): Bacteria > Bacillati > Actinomycetota > Actinomycetes > Propionibacteriales > Nocardioidaceae > Nocardioides > Nocardioides sp. AE5. The sequence continues at coordinate 136,730 of NZ_JAUZVI010000006.1, read as the reverse complement.
GAACTGGTCGGCGTCGCCCTGGTGCTCTATCGCCAGTTGCCCAAGGTGAAGCGCTACCTGGCCTACCTCCCCGAGGGCCCGGTCATCGACTGGGAGTCCGACGAGCTCGAGCAGTGGCTGGACCCGATGGTCGCGCACCTGAAGCGGGCCGGGGCGTTCGGCGTACGGATGGGGCCGCCGGTGGTCACCGGCCGCTGGTCCGCCGCCGCCATCAAGGCTGGCATCGCCGACGAGTCCGTACGCCGCCTGGGCGAGGTGGCGCCGCTGGAGCGGAGCCCGGCCGGGGCCAGGGTGGCCAGCCACCTGGCTGCCAGCGGATGGCGCCTGCAGGCCGTCGAGGGCGGGTTCGCCGCGGGCCAGCCGCAGTACAACTTCGTCATCCCGCTGCGCCACGAGGACGGGACGGCCCGCACCGAGGACGAGGTCCTCAAGGGGATGAACCAGCTCTGGCGCCGCAACATCAAGAAGGCCACCAAGGCCGGCGTCGAGGTCACCCGCGGCACCGCCGAGGACCTGCCCGCCTTCCACGACCTCTACGTGCACACTGCCGAGCGCGACAAGTTCACCCCGCGCCCGCTCTCGTACTTCCAGACCATGTTCGCGGCCCTCAACGCCGAGGCGGCCGGTTCGGGCGGCGGCGACCCGACGGTCGAGATCCGCCTCTACCTGGCCCGCCACGAGGGCGACCTGGTCGCCGCCACCATCTGGATCCGGGTCGGCGCCCACACCTGGTATTCCTACGGCGCCTCCTCGACCGCCAAGCGCGACGTCCGCGGCTCGAACGCCGCCCAGTGGACGATGATCAGCGACGCCCTCGCGGCCGGCGCCGACGTCTATGACCTGCGCGGGATCACCGACACCCTCGACGCCGACGACGCCCACGTCGGGCTGATCCAGTTCAAGGTCGGCACCGGCGGCGAGGCCGTGGAGTACGTCGGCGAGTGGGACCTGCCGATCAACCGGGTGGTCTACAAGGCGTTCGAGCTCTACATGGCGAGGCGGTGACCCGATGGCAGTGACGCTGTACGTCGACACGGCACGCTTCCGGGCCAACCAGCACCGGGTGCTCGCCCTGGCGCCCGAAGTGGTGCCGGTCGCCAAGGGCAACGGCTACGGCCTGGGCAACGCCCGACTCGCCGTGGAGGCTGCCGGCCTCGGCGTGGACACCCTGGCCGTCGGCACGTACGCCGAGGTGCCCGAGGTCGCCGACCAGTTCCCCGGATCCGTGCTCGTGCTCACTCCATGGCGATCGTTCGAGGCGCCCGAGGCCCCCAACCCCCGCCTGATCCACACCATCGGTCGGCTCGAGGACCTGGCCGGCCTGCTCGAGCGTGATCCCGGGGCCCGGTTCGTGCTGGAGCGGATGACCTCGATGATGCGCCACGGCTTCTCCGCGCGCGGGCTGCGGGCCGCCGGGGACTGGCTGGCGGATGCGGACGCGGCAGGCCGGGCGACCGGGACGTTCGAGGGCATCGCCTTCCACCTGCCGATGACCGGCGCCTCGCACCTGTCCGAGGTGCAGCGGTTGATGACCGACGCGGTTGCCTCCGGACTGCCGCCCACCACGGTCTGGGTCTCCCACCTCACCGACGCCGAACTGGCCACCCTGGGACGGAGCTGGCCCGACTACACGATCCGCCCGCGGGTCGGCACCAGCCTGTGGCTCGGTGACCGCGGCGCCTTCCGGGTGCGCGCCACCGTGCTGGACGCCCACCCGGTGGAGCGCGGGGATACGTTCGGCTATCGCGGTCGCAGTGCGCCCAAGGCCGGCACCGTGCTCGTGGTCAGCGGCGGCACCGCGCACGGCATCGGCCTGGAGGCACCCACCGGCGCCAACACGATCAAGGCGCGCGCCGGCGCCATTGCCCGGGGTGGCATGGACGCGGCCGGCTTCGTCCGCTCCCCGTTCAGCATCGGCGGCAAGCAGCGCCTCTTCGCCGAGCCGCCCCACATGCAGGCCTCGATGCTCTTCGTCCCGGCCGGGTCGCCTGTGCCCGCCATCGGCGAGGAGATCGACGTACGGGTGCGCTACACCGCCACGTCGTTCGACCGGGTCGTCCTGGACTGAGGCATCCCGCCAGCGCGAACTCGGAGGAAATCACGCACCTGGTGCGGGTTTTCCTCCGACTTCTGCCGGCTCCGTACGCCGCCAGGGCACCGGTTCTTCCCGCTCGACCAGGTCCTCCTCCGGACGCAGGATGTCGCGGACCACGATCACCACGAGGTAAAGCTCGACCGCCATCCGGAGCACGATCGCGGCCCAGTAGACCGGGGTGCCGCCGTCGGTGGCGCGCAGGTGACCGCCCAGGTACCACCACACCGAGGCGAAGTAGAAGAGCTCTCCTGCCTGCCAGATGATCTGGTCGCGCCAGCGCGGCACGGCCAGCACGGCCAGCGGCAACAGCCACAGCACGTACTGCGGCGAATACACCTTGTTGACCAGCAGGAAGCCGGCCACGATCAGGAACCCGAGCTGGGTGAACCGGGGCGTCTTCGGTGCGATCAGCCCCAGCGCCAGCACGCCCAGGCACCAGGCGATGAAGAAGGCCCACGAGAAGTTGTTGATGAACCCGTTGCTCAGCTCCAGGCCGCCGCGGTCCAGGGCCAGCCACAGGCTGCCCAGGTCGGCGCCGCGGTCGGAGTTGAATGACCAGAAGACCTTCCACGCCTCCGGACCAGTGAGGTACGCCGGAGCGTTGGCGAGCAGCCACGCCGTGATCGCCGCGAAGGTGGCCCAGGCCATCGGCATCCATTGCCGGCGCCGGATGCAGATGACGAGGATCCCACCGAGGAGGAAGAGCGGGTAGAGCTTGGCCGCCGTGCCCAGCCCGATCATCACGCCGGTCAGGATCGGCCGGTCCCGCGCCCACGCCCACAGCGCACCGGCCACGAAGGTGACCGCGAGCAGGTCCCAGTTGATCAGGGCATTGAAGAGGAGCACCGGCGCCGCGGCGAAGAGGAGCGCATCCCAGGGCCGGCGTGGATTCACCCCCACCAGGAACCAGGCCGCGATCAGCGTGAAGATGCCCAGGAAGACGGCGCTGACCGCGACATAGGTGCGGATCTCCTTCTGCACCTGGGCCTCACCGCGCAACTGGTCCAGCGGCGTACCAGGCCGGTCCTCGATGTCCGGCGACCCCGCCACCCAGTGGGTGACCCACGAGACGCCCCACGCGAAGTAGGAGATGCCGACCGGATACTCCATCACCCGGAAGCGGGCGTTGGTCTCCGCGTCGTCGGTGTAGGGCCACAACTTCTCGACGAACCCGCGCCCGGTGTAGAGGTAGGGCATGTCGGAGTAGCACATCTTGGAATAGCGGGTCTCGCCGTTGTTCCAGGTGTCCTGGTAGCAAGGCACCTTCTGCAGCATGCCGAGAGCGAAGACCACCGCCGTCACCGCCAGTACGACGCGCAGCGGCGTCCACCACCGGTGCCCTCGTGCGTGCTCACCGCTGGCGCCGCCGACAGACCCGCTCAGTGCAGCGGCGACGGGATCCTCGCGACTGGGAGCGACGACGTCTCCCTGGCCCTGGTCAGCCACGGCCGGAGAGCCTGTCCAGCAGGTCGCCACCGCCCGCCTCATCGTCTCCACCGCCGGTCGGGTCCGGGTCGGTGGGCGCCGGATCCGTCGGGCAACCCTCGAGGGTGCAGGGTCCGCTCGGGTCGATCGTCGGCAGCGTCGGTGACGGCGCGCTGGTCGTGGGTGGCGGGGCCGAAGTGGTGGGCGTCTCCGTCGCGTCCTCGGATTCAGACTCGGACTCGGTCTCGGTGGGGCTCGGCGGCGGGGTGTACGGCGCGTGCCCGTCGGCCGGGGCGTCGCCGTCGACGTACTTGGGCTTCGGCAGCGCCACCTCGTCGACGCCGTCGAGTGCCTGCTTCATCAGTTCGGTCCAGATCTGCGCCGGGAAGGTGCCACCGAAGAAGGGCTTCACGTCGGCCTCGATGGACTCGTTGCCGGTGCCCTTGGTGATCATCACCGCGGTGGCCAGTTGCGGGGTGAACCCGACGAACCAGGACGAGGAGACGTCGCCGTCCGCGTTGGTGGCGGTGCCGGTCTTGCCCCCGGCCGGCCGACCCAGGGCGCGAGCCTTGGTGCCGCTGCCCTGCTTGACGGTCTGTTCCAGGGCAAAGGAAACGTCGTCGGCCAGGTCCTGGTCCAGCACCCGCTCGGTGCTGTTCTTGTGCTGGTAGCGGGTCTCGCCGCTGGAGTCGACGACCTTCTCGATCACATAGACCTCGGCAGCGCTGCCCCGGTTCGCGATGGTGGCGTAGGCGTTGGCCATGTTGATCGGGCTGACCGTGGCCGAGCCGAGCGCGACCTGGGCATTCGCGACCAGGCCGGGCGAATTGCGCAACCGGTCCATGCTCTTGTTGTTCTTGTCCCAGGCCGGGATCCCCATCGCGGTGGCCATGTCGACCACGTCCTGTGCCCCGTTGGGGAGCTCCTCGGTCAGTTCGATGAACGCCGTGTTGATGGAGTCCTCGGTGGCCTTGATCAGGTTGACCCGCCCATAGCTGCGGTTGCCCTGGTTGCGGATGTTCGCATTACCGATCCGGTACGGCGAATTCCCGTCGAAGGTGTCCTTGAGCGAGAAGCCCGCCTTGAGCCCGGCTGCCAGCGCGAACAGCTTGAACGTGGATCCCGGCGCACCGCCGGAGACCGCCCAGTTGATCTGGGAATCGAGGTAGTCCTGGCCGCCGTAGTAGCCACGCAACGCACCGGTCCCCGGCTCCACGCTGGCGGTGGCGACGTGGAGGTCCTCACCCTTGGGACCCTCTTCCTGGACGGCCTTCAGCGAGGCGTCCATGACCTTCTTGTCCAGGGTGGTGGTGACCCGCAGGCCACCGCCGTTGATCTCCTGCTCGGTGAAGCCGAGGCGGACCAGTTCGCGCCGGACCAGCTCCAGCGAGTGGCCCTTCTGGCCGGCGTACGCCTGCTCGCCCTTGATCACCGGGAACTCGGGGAGCGCCTCGGAGAAGGTGTCGGCCTCATCGGCCGTGATCGCCCCCATCTGGGCCATCCCCGACAGGACGTAGCGATAGCGGTGCAGGAGCGCCTCCTGGCTGTCCTCACCATTGGCCGGATCGAAGCGAGTCGGGTTGTTGATCACCGAGGAAAGAACTGCGCTCTCCGGGACGGTGAGGTCCTTGGCGTCCTTGTCGAAGAAGGCATGGGCTGCCGCCTCGATCCCATAGGCGCCGCGGCCGAAGTAGATCGTGTTCAGGTAGCCCTCGAGGATCTGCTCCTTGCTCTGCTGGCGTACCAGCTTCAGCGACACGATCGCCTCGCGGATCTTGCGGGTGTAGGTGCGCTCCGAGCTCAGGTAGAGGATCTTCACGTACTGCTGGGTGATGGTGGAGGCACCCTGGGTGCCGTTGCCCTGCGCATTGGAGAACGCCGAGCGGAGGATGCCCTTGGGGTCGATGCCGTTGTCGGTCCAGAACGAGCGGTTCTCCGCGGCGACCACGCCGTCCTTGACCGCCTGCGGCATCTCGCCGAAGGGGATCGAGTCACGGTTCTGGGTGGCGTAACGGCCGACCTCGGTCTTGCCGTCGGCGTAATAGACGTACGTCGTCTCGGTCTGGAACTCGGCGTTCGGGTCCGGGATGTCGATCGTGTTGTAGAGGAAGATGAAGGTGGCCGCACCGATCAGGACCATCACCAGGCCGGTGATGCCCGTCCACTTCAGGCCCTTCTTCAGCCGGGCACGCCACGGCGACTCGACCGGCTTCTTGCCGGTCGTCCGCTTGCTGCGGGTGCCGGCGTCGGCCTTCCGCTTTCCTCCACTCAACGCGCTCTCCGTCAGGTCCGTCGTACCCGCTGGGGGCACGGTTGTGCAGTGGGCCGGGACCACACGATACGCGGGTGCACCGAGAACGCCCGATCGATGAGCGTGGGACACCCCACGTTCATCCAAAGTTCCTAACGCGTGGATATATCGTTACGATACGTCTGTGGCAAGACGTGGAGAGACGATCGAGTTGGCGGTCCTGGGGCTGCTGCACGAATCTCCCATGCACGGATACGAGTTGCGCAAGCGGCTCAACCTCATGCTCGGATGGGGTCGGCTCCTCTCGTATGGGTCGTTGTATCCGACGCTCAAGAAGATGCTGCGTGCCTCATGGATCACCGAGGACCGTAGCGCCACGCAGGGCGCGATCACGAGCCGGAGGCCCCGGATCGTCTACCGCCTGACCGAGACCGGCGAGCGACAGTTCGTCGCGTTGATGTCGGAGGTGGGTCCGACCGCATGGGAGGACGGCAACTTCGACATCCGGTTTGCGTTCTTCGGGCGCACCGACATGGAGATCAGGCTCCGGGTCCTCGAGGGGCGGCGTACCCGCCTCCAGGAGCGGCTGGAAAAGGTCCAGTCGCAACTGTCCCTGACCCAGAAGGAGATGGACCAGTACGCCGCGGAGCTGCAGCGCCACGGCGTCGAGTCCGTCGAACGGGAGGTCCGATGGCTGTCGGACCTGATCAACGCGGAGCGGAGCCAGCAGGCCCCCACCGCCCCGGAGCCGGCAGAACCGTCAGCAACGACCAAGACCAGGCCCCAGGGCCGCAACGGATGAGCAGGAAGAGGAGACCGATGGGTTCGGTACGCGTAGCGATCGTGGGTGTGGGCAACTGCGCCACTTCGTTGATTCAGGGCGTCGAGTACTACAAGGACGCCGACCCGGCCAGCACTGTCCCCGGCTTGATGCACGTCAAGTTCGGCGACTACCACGTCGGTGACGTGGAGTTCGTGGCCGCATTCGACGTGGACGCCAAGAAGGTCGGCTTCGACCTGGCCGAGGCCACCCAGGCCTCCGAGAACAACACCATCAAGATCACCGACGTGCCGCCGACCGGCGTCATCGTGCAGCGCGGCCCGACACTGGACGGCCTGGGCAAGTACTACCTCCAGACCATCGAGGAGGCCGACGCCGAGCCGGTGGACGTGGTCCAGGCGCTCAAGGACGCCGAGGTCGACGTGCTCGTCTCCTATCTGCCGGTCGGCTCCGAGCAGGCGGACAAGTTCTACGCCCAGTGCGCCATCGACGCCGGCGTGGCCTTCGTCAACGCGCTCCCGGTCTTCATCGCTTCCGACCCGGAGTGGGCGAAGAAGTTCGAGGACGCCGGTGTCCCGATCGTCGGCGACGACATCAAGTCGCAGGTCGGCGCCACCATCACCCACCGCGTGATGGCCCGCCTCTTCGAGGACCGCGGCGTGGTGCTGGACCGCACCTACCAGCTCAACGTCGGCGGCAACATGGACTTCAAGAACATGCTCGAGCGCGAGCGCCTGGAGTCCAAGAAGGTCTCCAAGACCCAGGCCGTGACCTCCAACCTCAGCGGCCCGCTGTCGGGCAAGGTCGAGGACAAGAACGTCCACATCGGCCCCTCGGACTACGTGGCCTGGCTGGACGACCGCAAGTGGGCCTACGTGCGTCTGGAGGGTCGTGCCTTCGGTGACGTCCCGCTGAACCTGGAGTACAAGCTCGAGGTGTGGGACTCCCCGAACTCGGCCGGCATCATCATCGACGCCGTCCGCGCCGCGAAGATCGCCAAGGACCGCGGCGTCGGTGGCCCGATCATCCCGGCCTCGGCGTACCTGATGAAGTCCCCCCCGGTCCAGATCGAGGACTCCGAGGGCCGCGAGCTCCTGGAGAAGTTCATCGCCGGAGAGTGACACGAACGCTCACTCATTGCGTCGCGAACGCTCAATGATTGACGTCCGAAAGCTCAACGCTTGACGTACCGAACCGCCGCTCGCCCCTCGGGGCGGGCGGCGGTTTCGCATGCGCGACGCCGTACGCCGTACCTGCTCCGTCGCCCCATCCGGCTGCCTCCAGGTCACCTCCGCGCCGCCTCCAACCGCCAGGCCACCTGCGACAGCACTATGCGGTGGGCCCAAGTGGGCCAACTCGCCGTCTACTCGGTCCAGGTGGACCAACTCGGCCGTTACTCGGTCCGATCGGGCCGAGCCTCCGCGGACCTCCGCCCAAGTGGACCGAGCCTCCGCGGACCTCGGTCCACTTGGGCCCGACCGCACAGCACGCCGGCAACCCCTGTCAGGGCTGACCTTCCGGCTGGCTCGCGTGGCTCGCCACGACCCTGCTGAAGGAGCCGGCCCGCTCAGGCCGCGGCAGGGGCACCCCGGTGCGCATGGCCCTTCTGGCGAGGGTTCCCCGTACGCCGACGATGCCCGCGCTCAGACGAAGTCGCCGAGCGCCTCGCCGAACTGGGCGATCGCCCATTCCAGTTCTTCCTCGGTGATCACCAGGGGTGGCGCCAGCCGGATGGTCTGGCCATGCGTGTCCTTCGCCAGGATCCCGCGCTGGAGCAGGTTGGTGCAGACCTCGCGGGCAGTGGCGACATCGGGGTCGATGTCGATACCGGCCCACAATCCGGCACAACGGACCTCGGTCACGCCCTTGCCGAGGAAGGCACGCAGACCGACATCGAGGCGGGCACCCAGGCGCCGCGCCCGTTCCTGCATCTCGCCGGTCTCCAGCACTTCCACCACGGCCTTGCCCACGGCGGCGGCCAGCGGGTTCCCGCCGAAGGTCGAGCCGTGCTGGCCCGGCTGGAGTACGCCGAGCACGTCCGTGTTGCCAACCACCGCGGAGACCGGGACGATCCCACCGCCCAGCGCCTTGCCGAGAAGGTAGAGGTCGGGAACGACACCGACGTTGTCGCACTGGAAGGTGGCTCCCGTGCGTCCCAGGCCGGACTGGATCTCGTCGGCGATGAAGAGCACGTTGCGCTGCCGGGTGAGCTCACGCACCCGGGGCAGGTAATCAGCCGGCGGGATCCCGACCCCGGCCTCCCCCTGGATCGGTTCGAGCAGCACGGCCACGGTGTTCTCGTCGATCGCGGCCTCGATGGCCGACGCATCGCCATAGGGAACCGACCGGAACCCGGGCGTGTAGGGACCGAAGTTGCCGCGGGCCTCCGGGTCGTCACTGAAGGAAATGATGGTCGTGGTGCGGCCGTGGAAGTTCCCCTCGGCAACGATGATGTTCGCCTCGCCCGAGGCCACACCCTTCACCTCGTAGCCCCACTTGCGGGCCACCTTGATGCCCGACTCCACCGCCTCGGCCCCGGTGTTCATCGGCAGGATCATGTCCTTGCCGGCCAGCCGGGCAAGCGCCTCAGCAAACGGACCCAACGCGGCCGAATGGAAAGCACGGCTGGTCAGGGTCACACGATCGAGCTGCTCCTTGGCGACCCGGACCAGGTCGGGGTTCGAGTGCCCGAAGTTGACCGCGGAGTACGCCGCGAGGCAGTCCAAGTACCTCTTCCCGTCGATGTCGATGACCGAGGCGCCGCTCGCCTCCGCGACGACGACGGGAAGGGGGTGGTAGTTGTGCGCGGCATGCGCTTCGACGACCGCGATCGCGGCCTGCTGCGTTGCGCTGACGCGGGCGAGTTCATCGTGGTCGGTCATGGATCCGACGATGCCACATGGGTCAACCCCATTCCGCGCACCCGGCGCCGTCACCTGCCGGTGCTCACCGGCGTCCACTCATAGGCCTGGACCACCACGAAGCCGGCACCGTGGAACACGTACTGGATTGCCTCGCCGGACCCACCCCGCAGCATCGAGCTCATGTTCATCGAGTTGTGTACGCCGGGGCTCAGGCTGGCCGACCAGCACACGGTCGAGTTCGGGTCGACGTACACCGGCTGCTGGGAGCAGTCGAGGACGACCGGCTTGCCGACACTGCTCACGGCGACCGTCCCGGTGCCTCCCACGGTGGTGTTGAAGAACCCGCCGGTCATGATCCCGGCACCCTTGGTGCGGTTGATGTCCCAGGTCAGCGAGGCATCGAAGGCGAGCAGGTTGCGGAAGTTGGTGCTGATCCCCTCGTTCTCCAGTTCGAGCAGGAAGACATAGCCCGCGTCGCTGGCGAAGTAGACCTCGCCCTGCCCGCTGACCCGCATCAACGAGACGTCCTCACTGGTGACGATCTTCTTGGCCAGCTTGGCCATCGAACCGGACTTCTCGTGGTGGAACTGCACCTGACCGGTGTAAGCCACCATCGCGCCCTTGGTGGCCAGCACGTCCGGGCCTAGTCCGACCCGCAGCATGTGGTCGTTCTGGAGCGCGAAACGCTCCTGGCTGTTGACGCGGAGGTTGGACTGGTCGAAAAGGTCGCTCTTCATGGTTCCGAGCATGCCCACGAAGCCGACAGGACGAAACCCCGGGGCCGCAACGCGCCGACGGACATGCAGTCAGCACCGATTTCGGTGGATTCAGGGTCGTGGGGGCCCTAACTGCATGTCCTTCGGTGCGGCGTACCTCCGGCTCACTCCTCGACGTCGGCCTTGATCCGCGCGAGGGTCTGCTGCATGCCGCGGCGCAGCTCGGCCTGGAAGCCGGCCTGCCCGCCGAGCACGCGCCGGGTGAGTACGTCGGAGATCGCGGAGACGCCGTCGGGTGCCTCGCGGCGCTGGACGATCCGGGTGCCCGTCTCGGTGGGCTCGAGGTTGAACGACCAGATGGTCGCGTTGTCCTTGATCCGGAAGGCGAACTCCTTGTTCTCCTCGAAGCGGACCACCTTCGACCGGGTGGGCCACACCAGCGGGCCGCGACGGTTGATGTTGATCGCCCGGGTGCCCAGCCGCACCGGGCCACCGCGCACGATGGTCTTCGCGACCTGGGGGCTCCAGGAAGCCATCCGGGGCAGGTCAGTGACCAGGGACCACACCTTCGCGGGCTCCGCCTTGACCTCGATGGACTCTTCGATCAACTTCTCGACATCGCTCATGGGCGTGACGCTAGCCGAAAGAACACTGCCCCGGACAGGGTGTCCAAGCAATTTGCTCAACCGGTGACACCGACGATCTCGTTCGGCACCTGCGGCAGATCGTGGCTCCCGGTCACCTTCCCTGCCGCCAGGTCGACCACGTGCACCTGCCGGGTGGCGGGCTCGGTGACGTACGCCGTCCCGTCCAGGACGGCCAGGGCCGGTCGCGGTTGCTGCCACTGCTCGGGTTCGGTCCACTCCGCGGTCACCGGGATCGTCACCGTGACCTGGCCGGACTCGGGGTCGATCACCCGCAGGTTGCCGTCGGTGCCGAGCACCAGCGCCTCACCGCCGGGCCCGCGGCCCAGGGAGCGGAACGAATAGCTGGCATCGACGTCGACCAGCTGCACCCTGGCGGTCCGGGTGTCGATCAGGGCGATCCGGGTGGGCCGCTCCAGCTCCGCATCCGGGTCGCTCTTGTAGTCGCCCAGCAGCACCGGCGACTCCTCGTGCCCGGCCAGGTTGCCGATCCGGCCATAGGCATCCGGGCTCTGCGCCTTGGTGATGGTGCGCCCGTCCACGAGGACGACCCCGTCCTCGCACCCGAAGCCGGCCACCTCACCGGCAAATGCCTCACCGTGGACACCGGGGCAGTCACTGGTAGCGGCGAGTTCGTGGCCCGCTGCGGTCACCAGTCGTACGCCGTTGCGCGCATCGCTGGTGCCGACTGTGTGCAGCAGGTTGCCGTTGGGCAGTGCGACGGCGACGCCGTGGTGTGCCTCGTCGGTGGCGTGCTCGGTGAGCTCCGGGTCCTCCTCGGCAAGGTCGTGCGGGTCGAGGACCGTGTAGCCACCCGTGCCGTCGTCGAAGAGCACGGTCCGTCCGCCGTGGGCGACCACGTGGCCGGGCTCCTGGCCCTCGATCACCGTGCCGGTCAGGTGCGGCTCACCGACGAACGAGTGGCCGTGGTCGCCGTGGGCCTGGGTCCACGCGCCCAGGTCGAGTGCCTCCCAGCCCTTGCTGGTGGAGAGGAAGACGTGGCGCTCGTCACCGGCGGGGTTGACCCGGATGAAGCCCTCCGCGGCGTGGTCCAGGAGCACTTCGCCGTCGGCGGCACGAAGGACGAGGACGCCGCCGTCATAGGTGAGGGCGAGGCGTGCCTCGGGACCGTCGGTCTCGGTGGCCGCTTCGTCCGCGTGGCCCTCCTCGTCATGGTCGTGGTCGTCGTGGTCGGCGTGCGCACCCGTAGATCCAGGGTCCGCCTCCTCGCCGGTGTGCTGGCCACATCCGGTGAGCATCAAGAAGGCCGCCAAAGCAATGGGAATCATTCTCGTTCTTGTCATGACGGTCATTCTTGAGGCACATGAGAATCATTGTCAAATGACGGCGCGTCACCCGCCCGTGATCGCGTTGATCACCAGTTGCAGGACCAGGATCACCACACCCAGTAGCACCTGGACCCCGAGCACCAGCCACGGCAACCGCGCGGCGTCACGCCCCTCCCGCCGCTGCAGGCGGATCACCGTGGCCACCACGATCGCCATCCAGGCCAGGCCCACGACGAATCCGAAGACCAGCAGCGGCCGCAGGTACGCCAGGTCCTGGCTGACGTCGACGGCATCAGGATTGGCCAGCTTGGCGAAGAGTTCACCCAGGCGGCCGATCACCACCGGGAAGAGCGCGAAGGCCGCCGCCATCACCGTGGCCACGACCTGGCCGCGGCTCGGGGCCGGCGCCGAGACCGGCGACACGGGCGCGCCGTCCGCCATCACCTGCGTCGGCTCGGGAGCGGTCTCGGGCGTTTCGGGATCCATCGCACCTCCAGTGTCCGGGCCCCTACATCTACCCGAAACGGACACTTCCGACCACCCGTCGGGGCACGGTCAGGACCGGGAGGCCCACCACTCCCGCAGCGCAGCCTCGGCCTCCTCGGGCGTCTTGGGGCCCTCGTCCATCCGCAGTTCGAGAAGGAACTTGTACGCCGCCCCGACCTCGCGACCCGGCGGGATGGAGAGGATCTCCATGATCTGGGTGCCGTCCAGGTCCGGCCGGATCGCGGCCAGTTCCTCCTCGGCCGAGAGCCGCTCGATCCGCGCCTCGAGGTCGTCGTACGCCCGGCGCAGCCGGTTCGCCTTGCGCTGGTTGCGGGTCGTGCAGTCGGCCCGGGTGAGGATGTGCAGCCGCTCCAACTGGTCACCGGCGTCGCGGACGTAACGGCGTACGGCGGAGTCGGTCCACTCACCGTCGCCGTACCCGTGGAAGCGCAGGTGCAGCTCGACGAGCTTGCTGACCGCGTCGATCTGGTCGTTGGAGAAGCGCAGTGCCTTCATCCGCTTCTTCGTCAGCTTGGCGCCGACCACGTCGTGGTGGTGGAAGGTGACCGCGCCGCCGCTCTCGAAGCGCCGGGTCTTCGGCTTGCCGACGTCGTGCATCAGCGCAGCGAACCGGGAAACGAAGTCGGGGCGCGGCGCCTCGCCGGGCCCGACCAGGCGGTCCTCCTGGTCGATCGCCTGCTCCAGCACGGTCAGCGTGTGCTCATAGACGTCCTTGTGGCGGTGGTGCTCGTCGCGCTCGAGGGAGAGCGCCGGCAGTTCGGGGAGCACGTACGCCGCGAGCCCGGTCTCCACCAGCAGCGTCAGGCCGAGGCGTGGCCAGGGCGCGCAGACCAGCTTGACCAGTTCGTCACGGATCCGCTCGGCGGAGATGATCTCGATGCGCCCGGCCATCTCGGTCATCGCGGTGACCACCTCGGGGGCCACCTCGAAGCCCAGCTGGGCAGCGAACCGGGCGGCGCGCATCATCCGCAGCGGGTCGTCGGAGAAGGAGTCCTCGGGGCGTCCCGGCGTACGCAGGGTCCGGTGCGCCAGGTCGACCAGCCCACCGAACGGGTCCTCGAAGCCGCGCTCCGGCACGGTCAGCGCCATCGCATTCACGCTGAAGTCGCGGCGTTGCAGGTCGGCGACCAGGGAGGTGCCGTAGTCGATGTCCGGCTTGCGGGAGTCCGGGTCATAGGTCTCCGAGCGGTACGTCGTGATCTCAACCTGCCACTCGCCCTTGCGGGCGCCGATGGTCCCGAACGCGCGGCCCATGTCCCAGATCGCGTCCGCCCATCCCTTGAGCAACGCCTCGGTCTGCTCGGGGCGCGCCGAGGTGGTGAAGTCGAGGTCCTCCTGGAGCCGGCCGAGCATCGCATCGCGGACCGGTCCGCCGACCAGGGCGAGTTCGTGGCCGGCCGCGGTGAACCGCTCGCCCAACTCGTCGATGATCGGCGCGATCCGCTCCAGCTGCCGGGTCAGGGTCTGCTGGACGTCGCTGATCAGGATCGGGGGGAACTCGGGTCGGGACACGGGAGACCATCGTAGTCGGCACCGCGGCCGGGGTTCGTGTCCGGCGATAGAGTCGGCGCCGTGAAGGGACCGTCGGGGCAGTCGCGCGTGCCCTCCCTCGGCATGCCCGCACACCGACGTACGCCGTGGCTGCTGGTGGTCGCGCTCGGGCTGCTGGCCATCCTCGTGGTGGCACCCGGCCAGGCGGTCCGCGCCCAACCGGGACCGGCCACAGTGCCCGGTGATCCGCTGCAGATGACGATCACCTCGATGACCCCCTCCTCGATCCCGACGGCCGTGGACCGCCAGGCCACCGGCGACCAGACTTCGGGCGACCAGGACGAGCAGGCAGATCCCGGCACCGACGAGGATCCCGCCGACCCGACCACGCCGGCCCCGGACACCCTGGTGATGACCGGCACCGTCACCAACACCAGCGACGAGACCTGGCGCAACATCCGCGTCTATCCGCGGATCTCGCCGACCGCCCTGACCAACGCCGATGAACTGCTGGTCGCGCTCAACTCCGATGCCCGCATCGTCTTCGGCGACCGGATCACCGACGCCGGCCTCTTCGACGAGTCGATCACCTCCCTGCCTCCCGGGGAGACGGCGACCTGGCGGGTCGAGGTGCCCGGATCGGTGCTGCGCTCACGGATCAGTGGCGACGAGGGCGTCTACCAGGTCGGCGTACAGGCGCTGGGCGCCAACTCCGCGGGCCGCTCGAGCGTCGCCAACGGGCGGGCCCGGACGCTGATCCCGCTGCTCGGCGAGGACCGTCCCGCGGTGCCTGCGGCCCTGGTCGTGCCCGTGCGGCACCAGGTCAACCTGACCGGGGAGGGCGCCATCGCCGACGAGGAGGCGTGGGCCGACGAACTGCGTCCCGGCGGTCGGCTGGCCAACTTGGCCGCGCTGATGGCGACGCCGCGCACCCTGCCGCTCACGTGGTTGGTCGACCCGGCAGTGCTGGACGCCGCACGCCTGCTCTCCCGCGGCAATCCGGGACGCACCCTGGGCGGCAGCACCGGCGTAGCGACGAGCAGGGTCGACCCGGCCAAGCACCCGGCCGCCCGGTACGCCGCCGACTGGCTGCGCACCTTCACCGCGCTGGGCGCGGACCGGTCGCTGCTCGCGCTGCCGTACGGCGACCTGGACGTGGCGGCCGCTGCCCGGTTGGACCCCGACCTGTACGGCCTGGCCCGCCAACTCTCCACCCAGGCCCTGGAGCGCCTCGACCTGGAGGGAGCACCCGCCCTCTCCCCGCTGTCGGGCCAGCTGCCGAACACTGCGCTCGACCTGGTCGAGGACGTCACCACCGTCTTCGTCGGTGCCACCGCGCTGGAACCCGGTGCGACACCGCCGGGCCCGAAGGTGTTGCTCGGGAACACCCCAGCAGTGGTCCACGAGGATGCGGTCAACATCGTCAACACGGGTGACGAGATGACCGGCACGGTGATGCGACAGCGGATCCTGGCCGAGGCGGCGATCCGTTCCCTGGAGGGCGAGACGTCCGGGATGGTGGTCAACCTGGCCCCCGACTTCGACCCCGGTGCCGATGCCGCCGGCTTCCTGGCCGGCCTGGACGAGCCCTACCTGGCGTGGCAGGAACTGGCCGGGCTGACCTCGCACCCGCTGCCCCCCCGTGCCGAACTCACCTATCCGGCCGCCGAGGCGGCGAGCGAGATCAGTCCCGAGACCGTCGATGCGGTCAAGCAGATGCTGCGCTGGGGTGCCTCGCTGGGCCGGGTGCTCAGCTCCAACCAGGTGCTGGCCACCGAGATGGACCGGCTGGCGCTCTCCGCCGTCTCCGGCCACGCGCGCACCGACCAGGCAGCGAGCCTCGCCTCCCTGGAGGCCGCAGGGGCCTGGAGTCGGCGGCAACTCTCCCGGATCACCATCGACACCCCGTCGTTCGTGATCCTCTCCTCCGATAGCGGCGCCTTCGCGATCAAGATCCGCAACCGGCTCGACCACGAGGTCACCGTCACCGTCGTCGCCCGGGCCGATGACGACGTGGTGATCGAGGCGCCCGAGGAGATCGTGCTCGGTCCCGGTGCCACCCGCACGGTGACCCTGAATGCCCGGGCCGGGTCGATCGGCGTACACCCGGTGACACTGCAGGTGGCAGACCAGACCGGGCGGGCGTTCAGCGCCGAGGCGACCGTGAGCATCCGCTCCAACTCGGTGGGCCGGATCATCTGGGTGATCATGGGCGTCGGGGTCGGCATCCTCTTCGTCGCCATCGGCATCCGCTGGGCGCGGCGCCTGCGCGGCGGGCGCGGGACCGGCCGGGGCCGCGACGACAACGAGCCGGACGGCGACCAGCACGACGACGAACCAGCCCGGGCCGGGGAGGGAGACCAGTGAGCGCCCAGCGGTCGGTGATGGGCCACAGCGCGATCATGGCCGCCGGGACCATCGTCTCGCGCTTCTCCGGCCTGATCCGCTCGATCCTGCTCGCCGCCGCCCTGGGTACGGCGGCCCACGCCGACCTGTTCACGATCGCCAACACGATCCCGAACATGCTCTACATCCTGCTCGCCGGCGGCGTCTTCAACGCCGTCTTGGTGCCGCAACTGGTCCGCGCCATGCGCAACGACGCGGACGGCGGCGAGGCCTACACGAACCGGATCATCACCCTGGCCGCGCTCTTCCTCGGCGTGGTCACGGTGCTGCTCGTGGTCTGTGCGCCGTGGGTGATGGAGCTCTACCTCGACCAGGGCCACCAGGGCGAGGCCCGCCAGAGCGTGATCGACTTCGCCCGCTACTGCCTGCCGCAGGTCTTCTTCTACGGCATGTTCGTCCTGATCGGGCAGGTCCTCAACGCCCGCGGCAGCTTCGGGCCGATGATGTGGGCCCCGATCGCCAACAACGTGATCTCGGTCGGGGTCCTGGTCGTCTACCTGCTGGTCTTCGGCCCCTCCTCGGTCGGCGCCTACTCGACCAGCCAGGAACTGCTCCTCGGCGTGGGCTCCACCCTGGGCATCGCGGCCCAGTTCCTGATCCTGCTGCCCTATCTGCGCGCGGCCGGCTTCACCTATCGCCCGCGCTTCGACTTCCGCGGCTCCGGGCTCGGCCACACGCTGCGGCTGGGCACCTGGACGGTCCTCTTCGTGGTGGTCAACCAGGTCGCCTACACGGTCGTCGTACGCCTGGCCTCCTCCGGCACCGCGGACGCCGGGGACGGCACCGGATACACGATCTATTCCGGCGCGTTCCTGCTGGTCACGGTGCCGCACGGGATCATCACCGTCTCGCTGGCCACCGCCGTGCTGCCGCTGCTCTCCCGGGCCGCCGCGGACCACGACCTGGCCGGCCTCTCCCGGTCGCTGGCCGAGACCCTGCGCGCCTGCCTGGCCTTCATCGTGCCGTTCGTGATGCTGCTGCCACTGCTGGCCGGAGACGTGGCCCGGGTGGTCTGGGGCTATGGCGCGGCGAGCGAGACCTACACGTCGTACGCACCGACCGTGGCGCTCTTCGCGCCGGGCATCCTCTTCTTCACCATCCACTACCTGATGCTGCGCGGGTTCTACTCCCTGGAGCGGACCCGCACCGTCTTCTGGGTGCAGTGCGTGATCGCCGTGGTCAACATCGGTCTGGCCGTCGTCCTGGTCGGCCTCACCAGTGCGAAGTTCACCTCCCCGGCGCTGGCGCTCTCCTATGGCGGTGCGTACGCCGTGGGCGCGGCGACGTCGTACCTGGTGCTGCGCCGGGTGCTGGGCGGGCTCGACACGCTGCGCAACGTCCGCTTCCTGGTCCGCACCGCGCTCGCCGGCGGATTGGCGGCTTCCGCGGCGTACGGCGTGGCGCGGTTGCTGGACCCGATGCTCGGCGGCAGCACGCCCAACCTGGTCCAGTCACTGGGCTTCCTGGCCGCCATCGCCGTGGTCGATGGCGTCCTCTTCCTGCTCCTGGCCCGCCTGATGCGGATCACCGAGGTGACCGTGCTGATCGCCACGGTGGCCCGTCGCCTGCCCGGAGGCTCCCGATTCGCGGAGCGGATCAAGGAGTGATCGGGCCATTGCCACCATCACGCCCCGCTTCCGCCTACGATGAGGAACCGGAGCCCATGGGGAGGTGAGAAACGAATGCCCGAAGCGATGCGACCCGGCGACGTCGTCGTCGAGCGCTACCGCCTCATCGACCTCCTCAACGATGCCCGCGGTGCCCGGTTCTGGCTCGGCTGGGACAGCATCCTGGCCCGCCACGTGGCGATGCACATCATCGCCGACGACGACGCGCGCGCCGACGAACTCCGGGCGGCGGCGAAGCGTTCCGCCACGGTCCATGACCCGCGCCTGCTGCGCGTGCTCGACATCGGCACGGTCGACGAGCGGTGCTACGTGGTCAGCGAGTGGGGCGAGGGCATGTCCCTCAACCACCTCGTCTCCTCCGAGCCGATGTCGCCGCGGCGGGCCGCCTGGTTCGTCGGCGAGATCGCCGGCTTCCTGACCAGCGCCCACGCCCAGGACGTGGCCCACGGGCGCCTGGTGCCCGAGATGGTGATGATCGACGACACCGGCGCACCGAAGGTGATCGGCTTCGCCGTCGACGCCGCGCTGCACGGCCTGCCCGAGGGCACGGTCGACAAGGACGTGCAGGACCTGGCCGGCCTGCTCTACTGCGCGTTGACCGGCAAGTGGCCCGGCCCGTCGAACTCGACCGTGGCCAGTGCTCCCCGCGAGCACGGACGGGTGCTGCGCCCGCGCCAGGTGCGCGCCGGCGTACCGCGGATGCTGGACACCCTGTGCGAGGAGGTGCTCGGCGGAGCCAACGTGCACGGCTATTCGACCGCCTCGATCATCGCCGCGGCGCTCCATGAGTACGTCGGTGACCCGGCCGCCATGGCCGAGGCCGAGGCCGCCCAGCACCGCGGCAACACCAGCCCGCGCCTGCCACCCATCGATGCCTTGGTGCTCGCCCCGGACCCGACCCCGGCCGCTTCGGCAGCGGGGGACACCGCGTCCGACGCGACGCCCGGCGATGATCTGGCGGACGGCGAGGGCTCCGCGCTCGCTGCAGCCGAGGACTCCGGGACCGCGGAGGACGTTGCGGTCCCGGACGCGCCGGACGCGGAGACTCCCGGGCAAGCCGAGCCGGCGCGGGCCACGGGCAAGCACAGCGCCGTCGAACCCAGTGCGACCGAGCCCAGCGCTACCGAACGCCCGGCCCCCCCGACGTCGCCGACCGTCAACGAACAGACCGTCGCCGGCACGCCGGTCTTCTATGACGAGATCGAGGACGTCGGCTGGATGGACAAGGAGTCGCACCCGGCCGCCCCGCCCCCGCCCCCGTTCGAGGAGATCCCGGCCAAGCCGCTCTTCGCCCCCGATCCCCCGAACGGGCGCGCTGTGCGCAACGAGGTTGCCGAGACCGGGCCCGGGGCCGACCGCAACGACCCGTTCTGGCCCTTCGAGAACGATGCGCCGCCGCCGGTGGCCGACGAGCCCGTTGCCGAGGAGGAGGAGCCGGTCCCGGGTCGCACCTGGATGCGGAGCGCGTGGATCCTGGCCGTCGTACTCGTGCTGGGCGTGGTCCTGGTCTATGCGTTGAACCAGGGCTCCAGCAGCGACCAGGGTCCGGCCGGGGGCGAACCCAGCGCCGTCCAGTCCCCCTCGGGCAGCGACGACCCCGCGTCCGAGCCGTACCCGATCAACGGGGCGAGCGACCTTGATCCGTTCGGCAACCCGCCCGAGGAGAACCCGGACCGGGTCGACCTCGCGATCGACGGCGACCCCTCCACGGCGTGGCCGACGCAGACCTATCGCCAGCAGTTCGGCCCCGGCGGCCTCAAGCCGGGCGTCGGGATCGTCGTCGACCTGGGCGGCGAGAAGGAGATCGGCCGGGTCAACCTGCGGGTCAACGGCGACCCGACCGGCGTCTCGGTCTTCGTCGTCCCCGGCAACGAGCCACCGACCTCCGTCGACGGCCTCGAGGCTGCCGCCGAGGGCACCAGCAGCGACGGGGCGCTCGACCTCGAGGCGGCCGGCGGGACCTCGGGGCGCTGGGTGATCATCTGGGTGACCGAACTTCCCTCGGCACTCAAGGCGGAGATCGCGGAGATCCAGGTCTACGGATGACGCAGGTGCTCGGGTGAGGGGTCCATGGGTGCAGGAGCACTCAGGACTCCGCAGCGACGACGAACTCCTCGCCGCCCACGTCGCCGGTGACACCGAGGCGTTCGGGGAACTCTTCGCCCGGCACCGGGATCGGCTGTGGGCCGTGGCGCTGCGCACGATGGGCAACCCGGAGGACGCAGCCGACGGGCTGCAGGACGCGATGATCGCGGCCTTCCGGCGGGCGGGTTCGTTCCGTGGCGAATCGGCGGTGACGACCTGGCTGCACCGGGTGGTGGTCAACGCCTGCCTGGACCGGATCCGCGCCGCGAAGAGCCGCGCCGCCGACGCTCTGCCCGACGACCTCGACGACCGCGCGGACCGCGGCTCGCTCTCCACCTCCGAGGTGGGGCCCGGCCCCGAGGAGTCCGCGGAGGCCCACGACGTACGCCGGCGGGT
Source organism: Nocardioides sp. AE5 (assembly GCF_031844485.1). NCBI lineage: Bacteria > Bacillati > Actinomycetota > Actinomycetes > Propionibacteriales > Nocardioidaceae > Nocardioides > Nocardioides sp. AE5. The sequence continues at coordinate 116,152 of NZ_JAUZVI010000006.1, read as the reverse complement.
GGTGCAGGCGCTGGAGTCGCTGCCGGCGGACCAGCGCGCGGCACTCGTGCTGGTGGACATGGAGGGCTATCCGGTGGCCGAGGCCGCGGAGATCCTCGGCTGTGCCGTCGGCACCGTGAAGTCGCGGTGTGCCCGCGGACGGGCCCGGCTGGCGCCACTGCTCGGCGTACTCCGGGCTCCGGAGGAGACCCCGCCCACACCGCGGAACCAGGTGGCCGCGCCGCGCGTCCCATCCAGTGACCCGGACCGGGGTCCACCCTCCCCGTCCGCTCCGACCCCATGACCGCCGGCACCCACGACCCGGGTCCCGGTCACTGCCCCGCAACCGCCCACGCCACGAGAGGAGGTGCCTCGCATGGAGGACGATTCCGGCCTGAGTGATGCCCAGGACGCGCAGGTACGTCGTCTCCTGGCCCAGGCGCGTCACGACGAGCCGATGCCCCCCGAGGTCGCGGCACGGATGGATGAGGTGCTGGCCGGGCTGGTCGCCGAACGCGCTGGGGCATCCCCGACAGCACCGTCGGGCGCGCCCGTTCCGGACTCCACGGGGCCGGGTGCCGCGCTGCCGGACGACGTGGTGCCGCTGCACCGGCGGCGCTGGCCGCGCTATCTCCTGGCCGCGGCGGCAGTCGCTGCGATCGGCTTCGGCACCTTTGCCGTGGTCAACGACTCCTCCGACGAGACCTCCGGTTCGTACGCCGGCAGGGCAGCGTCCGAGCATGACGAGAACGAATCCGGGGCGAGCCAGGCGCCCACCCAGGCACCCGAGGACCACGCCCCGGACGGCGCCCAGGAGGAGCCGCCCATGCAGGCCGCTCCGCCGCCGGTGCTGACCGACCTCGACGCCACCTCCCTCGCTGCGCTGGAGACCCGGGTGCGTGACCGGGGGCAAGGCCTGGTCAGTGGCGACGAGGCGGAACGGGTCGGTTGCGGTCCCGGGTCGATCCCGGACGACGCCCGTCTGGTCTTCGCCGAGCACGAGGACTCCCCCGTCCTGGTCGTCTACACCCCGCAGGGTGAGCAGACGCTCGCGGAGGTCTTCGAGTGTGGCTTCGCCGCGGCCGAGGGGCCCGTCGCCTCGGTCGTGCTGGAGGGCGGGGAATGACCCCCCACTAGGATCGGTTGCACACGACGTACGAACCGTTCCCACCTGGCCAGGGAGGCCCCCGCACCATGAGCTCCGACGTCCGCAACGTGATCATCATCGGCTCCGGCCCCTCGGGCTACACCGCTGCGGTGTACGCCGCTCGCGCGAGCCTGGAGCCGCTGGTCTTCGAGGGTTCCGTGACCGCTGGTGGTGCGCTGATGAACACCACCGAGGTGGAGAACTTCCCCGGCTTCCGTGACGGCATCATGGGTCCGGCGCTGATGGATGAGATGCGCGCCCAGGCGGAGCGGTTCGGCGCCGAGCTGGTCGCCGACGACGTGGTCGAGGTGGACCTCGCTGCCTCCCCGAAGGTGGTGCGGACCGCCGACGGCGAGTTCTTCGCGCGATCGGTGATCCTGGCCACCGGCTCGGGTTACCGCAAGCTCGGCCTGCCCAACGAGGAGGAGCTCTCCGGGCGCGGTGTCTCCTGGTGTGCCACGTGCGACGGCTTCTTCTTCCGGGATCAGAGCATTGCCGTTGTCGGCGGTGGCGACTCCGCCGTGGAGGAGGCGCTCTTCCTGACCCGCTTCGGCTCCAAGGTCACCCTGATCCACCGCCGCGACGAACTGCGCGCCTCGAAGATCATGGCCGAGCGGGCGCTGGCCGACCCCAAGCTGGAGATCGCCTGGAACAGCGAGGTCGCCTCGATCAACGGCACCGACTCGCTGGAGTCACTGACCCTGCGCGACACGGTGACCGGCGCGGAGCGGGAACTGGCCGCCACCGGCCTCTTCATCGCAGTGGGCCACGACCCACGCTCGGAATTGCTCGGTGGCCAGGTCGACCTCGACGAGAACGGCTATGTCCTGGTCGAGCACCCGTCGACCCGGACCAGCGTCGAGGGTGTCTTCGCGGCCGGTGACCTGGTTGACCACCACTATCGACAGGCCATCACCGCCGCCGGCACGGGCTGCGCGGCGGCCCTCGACGCGGAGCGCTACATCGCCGCACTCGACCATGCGGCCGCCCAGGGTGCCGCGGCAGCAGCCGCTGCCACGGTGACCGAGGTCGCCCAGGCCGCCGGCGCCTGACCGCCGAGGCGGCACGAGTCGACGCCACTCGGTCCGATCGGGCAGAGTGATCACCGGGTCTCGGGAATGTCCGTCGACCAGGTCGTGTTCAATCTGACGAGAACCTCCAGAAGCCAACCGCACCCGGCGACCCCGGGCCAGAAAGGGACAACCGTGGGCAACATTGCAGCCGTCACCGACGCCGAGTTCGAGGCATCCGTCCTCAAGGCCGACAAGCCGGTCCTCGTGGACTTCTGGGCCGAGTGGTGTGGTCCGTGCCGCCAGGTCGCGCCGATCCTCGACGAGATCGCGACCGAGCACGGCGACAAGCTCGGCTTCTTCAAGCTGAACGTCGACGAGAACCCGCAGACCCCGGCCAGCTACCGGGTGACCGGGATCCCGACGATCAACGTCTACTCCGGTGGCGAGGTCGTGAAGTCGATCGTCGGCGCGAAGCCGAAGGCAGCGCTCCTCAAGGAGCTCGCCGAGTTCATCTGATCCAGGAAACGCCGACCCGGTTCAGGGTCCATTGCGCGCCGGGGGCCTCATGGCCTCCGGCGCGACGTGTTTCGGGCGCACCGCTCCGAGCAACTTGTCGAGGGCCTGCTCGAACTCGTCGCGCCAGGTGAGCGCCGAGCGCAACTCCATCCTCATCCGCGGCATGGACGGATGCGCCCGTTGGGTGCGGAATCCGACGGCTGAGAGGAAGCCGGCCGGCGCGACGCAGTGCCCACTCCTCCCCCGGACATCCCCGAAGGCCTCGACGGCCACCCCGCCGTGGCGACGTACCAGGTCGCGCGCCATGCCCTGGATCAGCAGGCGGCCAAGCCCGCCGCCACGCGCCGTGGGATCGACGTACGCCGTGGTCATCAGCACCGTGTCCGGCGCCGGGGGCGACGTCGGGAACTGGTCGGCGCCCGGGACGAAGCGCGGCGGCGCATAGAGCACGTAGCCGCGGGGTTGGTCGTCAACGGTCACGAGTTGCCCGCATGATCCCCACTCCCGCAGCACTTCGCTGACCCAGTCCTCCTTGGCCGCGCGGGAGGCGTCCTCGTCGAGGCTGTTGCGGCGCACCGGATCGGATTGCCAGAAGAGGCACGACCGGCAGGTGCCGGGCAGCGCATCCAGGTTGTCCAGCGTGATGCGCACTGTCTTGCGGGACATTCCGGGCCGCCGCCTTCCCTGGTCGTGTCCCACCGGGACGGACCCTGGCCGTGTGCGGTGGGCGTTCATCGTCCATGCTAGGACTCCACGGCCATCTTGAGGAGACGACGTTGCTCGACATCACTTATCCGCCGATCATCATGAGCGCCAAGGTCGCCTTCAAGGCCCTGGGCCTGAGGTTCCAGTTGTCCGGCACGGAACACGTCCCACGCAAGGGCGGAGTCCTCCTCGCCTGCAACCACATCGGGTACGCCGATTTCATCTTCGGCGGACTGGCTGCGCATCCTTCGCGCCGACTCGTCCGGTTCATGGCCAAGCGCGAAATCTTCGACACACCGGGTGCTGGCCAGTTGATGCGGTCGATGCATCACATCCAGGTCGATCGGGCCGATGGGCTGGAGTCGTTCGAGACTGCGGTCCGCTACCTCCGCCAGGGCGAGGCGGTCGGGATCTTCCCCGAGGCGACGATCTCCCGCGCCTTCGAGTTGAAGGAGTTCAAGACCGGAGCCGTCAGGATCGCGGCCGAGGCGGGGGTGCCGGTGCTTCCGGTGATCATGTGGGGCACTCACCGGATCATCACCAAGGACCACCCGCGCGACTTCTCCCGCGGCAAGACGATTGCCCTCTCCGTCGGCGAGGCGATGACACCGACGGGCGAGGACCCCGTCGCCGAGACCGCAGAGTTGAAGGATCGGATGGCGGCCCTCCTCGACGAGACCATCCGCAACTATCCGAGTGGGGAGCAGCCACCGGGCTCCTGGTGGCTGCCGGCCGCGTACGGCGGTTCGGCGCCGACACTCACGGAGGCTGCGGAACTGGATGCCGCCGAGAAGAGGGAGCGGGCTGCGCGTCGGGCGGCCAAGCGATCACAGGAGAAGTGATCTGGTTTCACGTGAAACCATCTTGAGCACCTGGTCGCTCCGGCTGTCGTGCTCGTAGCCCGTTCATCGGGTCACCACCTCTGATCGTTGCAATCTGTGGCAAACCGGACTGCCGAACTGAGCCGAGTTGGCAATCGTCGACGTCGGCGGAGGCTTCCGAACTCGCCTCAGAATCGCTCTCCCAGAACTGCAAACCTATATAGCGCTATAGCGTTTTATCGACATATAGTGCTATCAGCCCTACTCGCGAACGACGGTGGCAGGTGGCCTCGCAGTGGGGCGTGCACCCGGATCGCATACCCGGCCCCGTCACCGGGTCACACGGCCGGTGCACTAGTGGGAGTCGCGGGAACGTGTCGCGCTTCGGGGTACCCAGCCAGTGCGCACCGCGGTTACGCAGCCGGCACACGCTTGGAACCTAGCGAGGATGCTGCCCGCAGCCCGGCTCGAGCAGATCGCGCATATGCACCCAAACGGCCCCGGGATTGGCCGTTCAAGGGCTGGTCGGGTGCATATGCACCGCTTCGGTCCCAGATCCCAGCCGCAGGTGGCTACGTGGGATCAGATGGGGCGGTCGTTGCGGTTGCGCGGATCCATGATGTCGACGATCCGCCGCAGATCCTCCATCGAGGCGAACTCGACGGTGATCTTCCCCTTCGACTTGCCCAGGTCCACCTTCACCCTGGTCTCGAGCCGGTCGGAGAGGCGGTCTGCGAGGTCGCCCAGCCCCGGTGCGGAGATGCGGCGGCGCTGGCTGCGCGGCTTGGATCCGTGGTCACCGACCGCGACGATCTCCTCCAGGCCACGCACGGAGATGCCCTCCGAAACGACGCGCTGGGCCAGGCGGTCCTGGACCTCGGCGTCCTCGACGGCAAGCAGGGAGCGCGCGTGGCCGGCCGAGAGCACGCCCGCAGCCACCCGGCGCTGCACGGCCGGGGAGAGCTTCAGGAGGCGCAGTGTGTTCGAGATCTGGGGGCGCGAGCGGCCAATCCGCTGGGCGAGTTCCTCGTGGGTGCAGCCGAAGTCCTCGAGCATCTGCGAGTACGCCGCAGCTTCTTCCAGCGGGTTCAGCTGAGAGCGGTGCAGGTTCTCCAGGAGCGCGTCCCGGAGCATGTCATCGTCGTCGGTCTGGCGCACGATGGCCGGAATCAACTCGAGACCGGCCTCCTGGGAGGCACGCCAACGCCGCTCACCCATGATCAGCTCGTAGGCGGCCTCTCCGGCGACGTCGTCGACGCGGCGGACGACCACCGGCTGGAGCAGACCGATCTCACGGATCGAGTGCACCAGCTCGGCCATGGCCTCCTCTTCGAAGACCTGGCGGGGCTGTCGCGCGTTGGGAGTGATGCTGGCAGGGGTGAGTTCCGCGAAGTAGGCGCCCGCCACCAGTGCTGGTTCGTTGCCGGATGCCCCGGGGGCAGCACGATCTGCGCTTGGCTGCGGTGCAGCCTGTCCGCTGTGGGTCGACCCACCTGCGCCCGTTTCACGTGAAACCGTTTCACGTGAAACGTCGGCGCCGTCAGCACCGCGACCAGCATCGAGGTCCGCGGTGGGCGTCGGTGCCGGAGCCGGCTCCGTCGGGATGAGGGCTCCCAGGCCGCGTCCGAGACCCCGACGCTGCTGCTTGCGCTGGCTCACTGATTGGCTCCCTTGCTGATGATCTCCCGAGCGGCTTCCAGATAGCTCAACGCACCTGGCGACACTGGATCGTAGGCGATCACGGTCTGCCCATAGGAGGGCGCCTCCGAGACGCGCACCGAGCGGGGGATGGCCGTCTTCAGGACGGTGTCACCAAAGTGCTCCCGGACCTCCTCGGCCACACCGGCCGCCAGGCGGGTCCGGGCGTCGTACATCGTGATCAGGATGGTCGAGACCGAGAGCCTGTTGTTCAGGTGCTTCTTCACCATGTCGACCGTCTCGAGGAGCTGTCCCAGTCCCTCCAGGGCGTAGTACTCCGCCTGGATCGGAATCAGCATCTCGTCGCCCGCGACCAGGGCGTTGAGGGTGAGCAGGCCGAGCGAGGGCGGGCAGTCGATCAGCACGTAGTCGAAGCGCTCCTCGCCCACCTCGGCCAGGGTGCCGACCAGCGGGTGCGCCTGGATGGCCTTGTGCAGCCGGCTCTCACGCGCCACAACGGAGACGAGTTCGATCTCGGCGCCTGCCAGGTCGATCGTTGCCGGGACGACCCAGAGATTCGCCAGGTCCTCCGACTTGGTGGCGACCTCGTCCAACGCGGCACCGTCGACCAGGATGTCGTACGTCGAGGGGACGCCACGTCGATGCTCGACCGAGAGTGCCGTGGATGCGTTCCCCTGCGGATCGAGGTCAATGACCAGGACGCGCTGGCCCAACTGCCCCAGGGCCGCAGCCAGATTCACCGTCGACGTCGTCTTGCCGACGCCACCCTTCTGGTTCGCAACCACCATCACCCGGGTGCGTGCGGGTCGGTGCAGCCCATGGACATCCAAGGCTTGCGACCGTGCTCGCACCGAGTGCTCCACAGCTCGAGCAAGTGGGGTGGTGTCGTCAGGGAAACTGCTGGACTGCTCAGCCAGATCAGCCGCGGTCCGGACCACGAATCCTGCCTCGCCTGACGACGTTTCACGTGAAACCACGGATTGCCTCTTCCTGTGGACAAACTGCCCGAGCCTGTGGATAGCCACGCTCAGGGAGCGGGTTTCCATCGGTGGATAACTCTTGGAACCAATTGCACTTACTACTCTGTGCGACGCTTGCGGGCTGCTTTCCCGCGGCCCTTGCGCCGGGCCTTGGTGCGGCCCCCGGAAGCAGAACCGGCTGCGGACCCCAAAACTACCCGGCTCGGGTCACGCCATGCCACCCGGAGGGCGAGCGGCTGTGGATCCAGGAACCCAGCTCCGAGCTCGATCACCTCCGGGTCTGCACATCCGAGGGCGCGGAGTTCGTCGCGCGTCTCCTCGATCTCCTCGACGACCGACCTCCCCTTGAGGGCGACCAGGGCACCGGTCGGAGCGACCAGGGGCATCGACCAGGCGGCAAGCCTGCCCAGTGGTGCCACCGCGCGCGACGTCACCACATCAAAGGTCCGCCGGCCAGCGAACTCCTCCGCCCGCCCGCGCAACACCTCGACATTGTCCAGGCCCAGTTCCTCGACGACCTCGCTGAGGTACGTCGTACGGCGGAGCAGCGGCTCAAGGAGGGTGAGCTCCAGGTCGGGCCGCGCAATCGCCAGGACGATGCCAGGCAACCCGGCACCACTCCCGACGTCGCAGACACTCGCCCCGTGGGGGAGCGGCTCCTGGAGGACGGCGCAATTGAGCAGGTGGCGCTCCCAGAGTCGCGGAACCTCGCGCGGGCCGATCAGCCCGCGGATCACCCCGTCACTTGCCAGCGAACTGGCGTACGCCTCGATCAGGGGGAGACGGTCAACGGAGAACACCCTCCGCGCCACATCCGGAGTCTCCGGGGGCAGGGAGGGTGTTTCACGTGAAACCATGTGGGTCAGCCAGGCAGTACGACGACGTACCGGCGCGGCTCCGAACCCTCGGACTCCGAGACGCAACCAGCTGCAGCCACCGCGTCGTGGACGACCTTCCGCTGGAACGGGGACATCGGGTCCAGGGAGACCGGTGCACCCGTCTCCTTGACCTTGGCCACGGTCTCCTTGGCCAGTTCGACCAGGGCGCGCTTCTGGTCGGCGCGGAAACCCGAGATGTCCAGCATCAGGCGGGACCGCTCACCGGTCTCGCGATAGACAGCCAGGCGGGTCAGCTCCTGGAGGGCGTCGAGCACCTCCCCGTCCTTGCCGACGAGTTGCTTCAGCTCAGCACCGACGATGGAGACTGCGGCACGGTCGCCGTCGACGTCCATGTCGAGGTCGCCGTCGAGATCGGCGATGTCGAGCAACTCCTCGAGGTAGTCAGCAGCGATGTCGCCCTCACGCTCGAGTCGCTCTACCTTCGAGCCGCGGGCTGGCGCGGCGGCTTCCTGCTGGGTGTCAGTCACGTGGGACTCCTTGTGTTCGATGGGTCAGGAACGCTTCTTCGGCGGGTTCTTCTTGTTCCCACCGGAGCGCTGGCTTCGGGACTGCTTCTTGGGCTGCACGCGCGTCGGCTTCTCGGGCTCCGTCGAGGTCGCCTCCGCCTCCTCCGCAGTCGTGGACGGGAGGATGCCCTTGCGGCGCGCCTTCGCCTCATCGCGCTCCTGCTTCGCCTTCGCCGCAGGAGTGCCTGGGACGGGGTTGTTGCGGATCACGTAGAACTGCTGGCCCATCGTCCACAGGTTCGAGACAGTCCAGTAGATGAGCACACCGATCGGGAACGCGACACCACCGACAGCAAAGACCACCGGGAGCACATAGAGCAGGAGCTTCTGCTGCTGCGCATACTGCCCGGTCATCGCCGAGGGGGGCATGTTCTTCGTCATCAGCTGGCGCTGGGTGAAGAAGGTGGTGACCAGCATGGCCACCACGAAGCAGAGCGCCATGATCTGCACGCCGCGGTCGCCGTCGGCACCGATGAACGTCTTGGCGATGTTGACTCCGAAGAGCTCCGACTGGGCAAACTGCTCGGCCTGCTCCTTGGTGAGCACACCATGGGCCTTGCCCTTCTTCGCTGCCTGGTCGAGCAGGCGGAAGAGCGCCAGGAAGATCGGCATCTGCAGCAGGATCGGCAGGCAGGAGGCGAACGGGTTCGTCCCCGACTCCTTGTAGAGCGCCATGGTCTCCTGGGCCAGGCGCTCGCGGTCATGGCCGTACTTCTTCTGCAGTTCCTTGACCTTGGGCTGCAGCAACTGCATGTTGCGCGACGACTTGATCTGCTTGACGAAGAGCGGGATCAGCAGGGCACGGATGACGACCGTCAGTCCGACGATGGAGAGTGCCCAGGACGCGCCGGAGGCCGGGTCCAGGAACGTGCTGAAGAGCTTGTGCCACCCGACCAGCACGACCGAGATCGCGTAGTAGAGCGGCTGCATGATGAAGCTGCCAATGGCACCGAAGAAGGACACTCAGGCTCCTTGTGAAGGGGAGGTTCGTGCAGGAAGTTTCTTGGTCGTGCGCGGCGGGACCGGATCAACGCCTCCCGCTGCCCAGGGGTGACACCGGACGATCCGCCGTACGGCGAGCCAACTGCCCTTGATGCTGCCGTGGACGGTGACCGCCTCGAGCGCGTACGCCGAGCAGGTGGGGTAGTAGCGACAGACCTGGCCGTAGAGCGGGCTGATCAGCGCGCGGTATGCCTTCAGCAGGCCGATCAGCACGAATTTCACTCAGGCCACCCGCTCCAGGCAGCGGTCCAGGTCGGCACCGAGTTCGCCGTACGTCGCGGCGGATGCGGCCGGCAGCGCACGGACCACGAGCAGGCCCGATCCCGGGAGTGACGCGAGCCGCTCCCGGACCAGGTGTCGCAGACGGCGCTTCACCCGATTGCGCGTGACCGCATTGCCCACTGCCTTGCTCACCACGAATCCGGCGCGGAGCGGCCCCGAGGCCTGTTCGCCCGCGTCCCCTGCAGGGACCCACAGGTGCACGACGACCGACCTGGAACCAGCGCGGCGCCCCTTGCGGGACGCTGCACGGAAGTCCTGGCCGGTCGTGAGTCGGTGCTCCCGGGACAGCAAGGCCGCGCGGATTCAGCGGCTCGCGTCAGACAGCGAGCTTGCTGCGACCCTTGCGGCGACGGGCGGAGAGGATGGCGCGGCCAGCGCGGGTGCGCATCCGCAGGCGGAAGCCGTGCACCTTGTGGCGACGGCGGTTGTTCGGCTGGTACGTACGCTTGCTCACGGAAAACTCCCCTGAAGCTTCTGTCTTGGCGATTGAACTGGGTCTGTCGGGCCCGATGCCCAACGTGACGGGCAGCAACTTCGGCTGGCACCGCCCAGCCACGCGCGAGCCAGGATGAAGCGGCTGAGCGTGGACATGCGGCACCGGTCGACACCGGGGTGACCAAGACACGGTACGCGAGCGGGAATCGGGGGGTCAAACCCTCGAGGCCACAACCTGTGGATGACGGGTTGATCTGAGTCCGTTCCGCGGGTTAGGTTCGGGCCTGTTGGCTGCCTTCCGGGGCCTGATCATGCACAGTTTTCACCACAGGGTGACGCAGGTCATAGAGAACAGAAAAAGACTCCTGACCTGCGGGAACAGCATGAGCATGGACCTGGTGGACGTGCGCACCAGACGCTTCTCCACAAGATTCTCCCGATCTTCACAACCTGTGGACAATCATGTGGACAACTTTTTGGGTGTGACCAGGCACCCTTCGACCGGCAGTGGAAAGAATGGGACAGGAGCACAGGTGGCACAGCACGAGGACGCAGCCAGTTCGACAGCCGGCGAGGGCAGTTCATCCACCCGCAGCCTGAGCGACGTCTGGCACGGCCTCGTCGAGGACCTGCAGCCGAACCAGAGGGCCTGGCTCGAGACCAGCCAGCCGGTGACCCTCCACGAGAACACCGCGATCATCGCCGTCCCCAACGAGTTCACCCGTTCCCAACTCGAGGGCCGCCTGCGCACCCGCCTGGAGGACTCGCTGACCGAGGCGCTGGACCAGCAGGTCCGGATCGCCGTGACGGTCGACCCACAACTTGCCGAGCCGACCCTGCCCGAGCCCAGCGCCGACCAGGCTCCGGGCCTCACCGCAGCACCCCGCCTGGAGACCGATCCGTCCATCACCCTCCAGTCCGAGCCAGACGCCGTGACACAAAACGATGAATCAATTGATCGTTTTGTCGATTTGTCGACAAAACCACAAGCGCCGGCGGTGGAGACGCGACTCAACCCCAAGTACACGTTCGAGACGTTCGTCATCGGCTCATCCAACCGCTTCCCGCATGCCGCAGCAGTCGCCGTCTCCGAAGCGCCGGGCAAGGCCTACAACCCGCTGCTGATCTATGGGGACTCCGGACTCGGCAAGACCCACCTGCTGCACGCCATCGGCCACTACGTCCGATCGCTCTATCGCGGCGCGCAGGTGCGCTACGTCTCCTCGGAAGAGTTCACCAACGAGTTCATCAACGCGGTGAAGGAAGGCCGCAACGAAGTCTTCCAGCGCCGCTATCGCGACATCGACGTACTCCTCATCGACGACATCCAGTTCCTCGAGGGCAAGACGCAGACGCAGGAGGAGTTCTTCCACACCTTTAACGCGCTGCACAACGCCAACAAGCAGATCGTGCTCACCTCCGACCGCGCACCCAAGCGCCTGGAGGCACTCGAGGACCGGTTGCGCAGCCGCTTCGAGTGGGGCCTGATCACCGACGTACAACCGCCGGACCTCGAGACCCGGATCGCGATCCTGCGCAAGAAGGCGGCAATCGAGCGGATGACCGCTCCGCCGGAGGTGCTCGAGTTCATCGCCTCGAAGATCCAGACCAACATCCGCGAACTCGAGGGTGCCCTGATCCGGGTCACCGCCTTCGCCAGCCTCAACCGCCAGGAAGTCGACATCACCCTGGCCGAGATCGTGCTGAAGGACCTGATCCCCGAGGGCGGCGAGCCGGAGATCACCGCGGCCGCGATCATCGCCCAGACCGCGGCGTACTTCGGGGTCTCCATCGAGGACCTCACCGGGCCGAGCCGCGGACGCCACCTGGTCAACGGTCGCCAGATCGCGATGTACCTGTGCCGCGAGCTGACCGACCTCTCCCTGCCAAAGATCGGCGCCCAGTTCGGCAATCGCGACCACACCACGGTGATGTACGCCAACCGCAAGATGACCCAGCTGCTCGCCGAGCGCCGCGCCGTCTTCAACCAGGTCACCGAGCTGACGAACCGGATCAAGATGCAAGCAAGGCAGGGCTGAGCCCCACAACGCTCAACCAGTTCAGAGGCAGCTGAGGGACAGCATCCGCGCTGTGGAGAAGCACCGCCCCACCCCGCGAATCACAAATGAGTGACTTGTGGAAACCCGTGCACGACCACGGGGACGACCGGGCGCCGTACACATGGGCCCCACGCCATCCACCGAGCTGTGCACACCCCCTGTGCACAGAAATCGTGGCGCTGAGCAGCGACGATGCGACTTCTCCACAGAGTGCACAGAACCTATGACTACGACGAGACCTTTCCATGCATCGATTGCCCGTCAACCCTCACCTGGGCCACGGGCTGGGGAGAACCACGAAAACTGCCACGACCTCACCGCGCTCTCGGTCGGCCATGAACCACACAAAGTTGTGATCCCGGTCCCCCGGCGTTGAACAGTTCGTGGCAGGATGCACAGTCCAAGACTTGTGACTTCGCGCCGATGCACGGCTGCGAGGTTGACCCGACCCCGAACCGGAGGCAGGAAGAAACGTGAAGTTCTCCGTCGAGCGCAGCGCTCTCGCCGATGCCGTTGCCTGGGCTGCGCGCAGCCTTCCGGTGCGTCCGAGCGTCCCGGTCCTGGCCGGCCTGCTGATCGAGGCCACCAGTGACGGCCTGACCCTGTCCACCTTCGACTACGAGACGTCGGCGCGTGCCACGCTCAAGGCCGAGGTGCAGGAGGACGGCAAGGCACTGGTCAGCGGTCGCCTCCTGGCCGACATCTGCCGCAGCCTGCCGAACAAGCCGGTCGAGATGACCATCGACGGCAACCGGGTCCAGTTGACCTGTGGCTCGGCGCGGTTCAGCCTGCAGACGATGCCCGACGACGAATACCCGACGCTGCCGGAGATGCCCAGCGCCACCGGTGTCGTGCCCAGCCAGGCCTTCGCCCACGCGGTCACCCAGGCCGTCACCGCCGCCGGCCGTGATGACATGCTGCCGGTGCTCACCGGCGTACGGGTCGAGATCGAGGGCGCCACGATCAGCCTGCTGGCCACTGACCGCTTCCGCCTCTCGCACCGCGAGCTCGAATGGAACCCGCGTACGCCGGACGAGTCGGTCGCTGCCCTGGTCCCGGCCAAGGTGCTCGCCGACACCGCCAAGTCGCTCACCTCGGGCGGCGAAGTCACCATCGCGCTCTCCGCGAGCGGTTCGGGTGACGGCATCATCGGTTTCGAGGGCGTCGGGGAGGGCGGCGTACGTCGCACCACCACCCGCCTGCTCGACGGCGAGTTCCCGAAGGTCCGCAGCCTCTTCCCCAACGAGCACCTGACCACCGCCACGGTGGACCGCGAGGAACTGGTCGAGGCCGTCAAGCGCGTCGCCCTGGTCGCCGAGCGCAACACCGCCGTCCAGCTCGCCTTCTCCGACGGCGTACTCACCCTGGACGCCGGCACCAACGACGAGGCCCAGGCCAGCGAGTCGATCGTCGCCAACATCGAGGGCGACCACCTGACCACCGGCTTCAACCCGCAGTTCCTGCTCGACGGACTCGGCGCCATCGACTCCAAGACCGTCGAACTGGCCTTCACCCAGGCCTCGAAGCCGGTCGTGATGCGCGGAGTCGACGAGGATGGGCAGGGCGGCGGCTTCCGCTACCTGCTGATGCCGCGCCGCCTGCTCTGAGCGGTCCCACCCCAGCCCCCGGAGGAGAACGGATGCACCTCGGACTCGTCGGCCTCGGCAAGATGGGTGGCAACATGCGCGAGCGGTTGCGCCGCGCAGGCCACACGGTCACCGGGTTCGACCACAACGCCGAGGTCTCCGACGTCGCCTCCCTCACCGAACTGGTCGACGCACTCCCCTCCCCCAAGGTCGTCTGGGTGATGGTGCCGGCCGGCGAACCGACCCGCTCCACCGTGGCCAGCCTGGCCGAACTGCTCACCGCGGGCGACGTGGTCGTCGACGGCGGCAACTCGCGCTGGACCGACGACCTGGCCCACGCCGAACTGCTCGCCGCCCGCGACATCGGGTACGTCGACTGTGGCGTCTCCGGTGGTGTCTGGGGCCTGGAGAACGGCTACGCGCTGATGTACGGCGGATCCGCCGAGGACGTCGCCAAGGTGCAACCAGCCTTCGACGCGCTCAAGCCTCCGCCGTCCGAGGCCGGTGACTTCGGCTCGGTCCACGCAGGCAAGGTCGGCGCCGGCCACTTCTCGAAGATGGTCCACAACGGCATCGAATACGCGATCATGCAGGCGTACGCCGAGGGGTGGGAACTGCTGGAGAAAGCCGACCTGGTCGACAACGTGACCGAGGTCTTCCGCTCCTGGCGCGAGGGCACCGTGATCCGCTCCTGGCTGCTGGACCTGCTGGTGGCCGCCCTGGACGAGACACCGGACCTGGCCGGGATCGCCGGCTATGCCGAGGACTCCGGCGAGGGCCGCTGGACCGTGGAGGCCGGCATCGAGCATGCCGTCGCCACCCCGGCGATCACCGCAGCGCTCTATGCCCGGTTCGTCTCCCGCCAGGACGACGCCCCGGCGATGAAGGCCATCGCCGCGATGCGCAACCAGTTCGGCGGACACGCCCTTCGCACCTCGCCCCCGCCCCAGCCGGGCGGGGACGCCTGACGGAGCAGGCGTGCACATCTCGCACCTGTCACTGCACGACTTCCGTTCCTACGCCAGTGTCGACGTACCCATGGAACCGGGCGTCTGCGCCTTCGTCGGCCGCAACGGGCAGGGCAAGACCAACCTGGTCGAGGCCGTCGACTACCTGTCCCGCCTCTCCAGTCACCGGGTCGCCAGCGATGCGCCGCTGATCCGCGCTGGCGCCGACCAGGCGGTGGTCCGGGCCTCGGTGGTCAAGGACGGTCGCAGCGCCATCATCGAGGTCGCGCTCAACCCCGGCCGCGCCAACCGGGCCCGGATCAACCGCTCTCCCCTGCCGCGCACCCGCGACCTGATCGGCCTGGTCCGCACCGTCGTCTTCTCCCCCGAGGACCTCACCCTGGTCAAGGGCGACCCCTCGGACCGGCGGCGCTTCCTGGACGACCTGATGATCCTGCGTACGCCGCGACTGGCCGGCGTACGTGCCGACTATGACCGGGTGCTCAAGCAGCGCAACTCGCTGCTCAAGAGTGCGCAGAAGGACCGGTTCCGGGGCGGGTCGGCGGGCGCCGACACGGTCCAGTCCACGCTGGCGGTCTGGGACGAGCACCTGTCGCGGACCGGTGCCGAACTGATCGTGGAGCGCCACCGCCTGGTCAACGCGCTGCGACCTCACCTGGGTGCGGCGTACGCAACCGTGGCCCGCGGAGCCAGCCGTGACGACGCGGACCTGGAATACAAGCCGTCGCTGGACCTGGCCGAGGTGTTGATGGAGGTCGACCCGGTCCAGGGCGCGATCCTGGCCGAACTCGAGCGGCGCCGGCGCGAGGAGATGGACCGCGGCGTCAGCCTGGTCGGCCCGCACCGCGACGAGTTGCTGCTGACCCTGGGCAGCCCGGAGATGCGGCTTCCGGTCAAGGGGTACGCCTCCCACGGCGAATCGTGGTCGTACGCGCTCGGCCTCAAGCTGGCCTCCTATGAACTGTTGCGCAGCGACGGCGACGAGCCGATCCTGATCCTTGATGACGTCTTCGCCGAACTGGACAGTGAGCGGCGTGCGCAACTGGCCGACCTGGTCGCGGGCGCGGAGCAGGTGCTGGTCACCGCCGCGGTCGCCGAGGACGTGCCCGAGGCGCTGGCCGGCACGTGGTACGACGTGGGTGGGGGCGAGGTGACGCGGCGTGGATGAGGCCTCGGACGAGCCCGGGTACGACGCCGAGACGGGCGACCAGGCCAGCGACGCCGACACGGTGGGCGCCGACGGGGTGGCCCGGGAGGATTCGCACCTGGCGGAGCCTCATCAGGACGCCGGCCTGGACCTGGCCCGCTCGATCGCCAAGTCGATCGCCGCTGCCTCGATGAACGCCCCCCGGCGCAAGAAACGGCCCACCCGGCGCCGTCCGGAGCGCTCGGGAGGTCGACCCAAGGCGTCGGGTGCCTTCCCTGACGAGCGTGATCCGCAGACCCTGGACACCACCCTGTCGCGCCTGGTCTCCGACCACGGGTGGGCCCTGGACCTCAAGGTCCACGGCGTCTTCGGCCGCTGGCCCGCGATCGTCGGCGACGAGGTGGCCCAGCACTGCCGGCCGATCTCGTTCACCGACGGCAGGCTCACCGTGCAGACCGACTCGACCGCCTGGGCCACCCAGTTGCGCCTGCTCGCCCCGACCCTGGTCCGCCGGCTCAACGAGGAACTGGGCCACGGGTCGGTCACCGTGATCGACGTGGAGGGCCCCAACCTGCCGAGCTGGCGCAAGGGCCGGCTCCGCAGTCGCGACGGCCGGGGCCCCCGCGACACCTACGGCTGAGCCGAGCCCGCACCTCCGGCGGGCCTCCCTCGCCCCCGGTCGGTTTCACAGGCGAGCCTGTGAAACTGTCCCATCGACACGAAATATCACGTCGAACGGGCAGGAACGCACGGTCAAGTGCCGACCCGGAGGTCAGATCGCCTCGGCGGTCTGGTCCGCGATCCGCAGGGCGGTGACCAGCTCGCCGTACAGCGCATCGGTCTCCAGCAGCTCGGCATGCGAGCCGATCGCCCGGATCCGGCCGGCCTCGAGCACCACGATCTGGTCGGCGTCCAGCACCGTGGAGAGCCGGTGCGCGATGGTGATCACCGCGCCGCGCTGGGCCTGCTCCCGGATCCCCTCGGCGACCGCGGCCTCGGTGAGGCCGTCGAGCTGCGCGGTGACCTCGTCGAGCAGGAGCAGCTCCGGGCCGGCGACCAGGGCACGCGCCAGGGCGACCCGCTGGCGCTCTCCCCCGGACAGCGTGGTCGGGGCGATCTCGGTGTCCAGCCCCTCGGGCAGGCTCCGCGCCCGGTCGGCCATCCGGACCACCTCCAGCGCCGCCCACACATCGGCGATGTCGGCGTCGGGCGCGGCATAGGTGAGGTTCTCCCGCAGCGTGCCGGGCACCAGCGGGGTGTCCTGCTCCACGTAGGCGATCCGGCTGCGCAGGTCGGTCAGCGACCAGTCGTCGTACCCGATCCCGTCGAGGCGCAGGCTGCCGGAGTCCGGGTCGAGGAACCGCAGCAGCAGCGAGAAGATCGTGGTCTTGCCGGCGCCGGACGGGCCGACGATGGCGGTATGGCCGCGCCGCGGCACGACCAGGTCGATGCCGTCCAGCGCCGGGGTGCTGCCGTCGTAGCTGAACCGGACGCCGCGCAGCTCCAGCCCGGAGCTCTCGTCGTACGCCGTGCGGGCGGCGCTCGGGGCGTCGATCTCCAGCTCCATCGAGGTGACCTCGCGGATCCGGGCGGCCGCGGCCAGCCCCGACTGCAGCGCGGTCAGGCTCATGGTCAGCATCATCACCGGCCAGGTCATCCCGAAGAGATAGAGCAGGAACGCGATCAGCGCGCTCACCTCGAGCAGGCCCGCGGAGACCCGATAGGCGCCGAAGCCGAGCACCAGCAGTACGGCAAGGTTGATCCCGGCCCCGGTGATGGTCCAGGCGACTGCCTCCAGCCGGACCGCGCGGATCGCCTTGGTGGCCGAGCGCCGGGCGTGGTCGCCGATCCGGATCGTCTCGCGCTCCTCGGCGCGGCTGGCCTTGACGGTACGCCGTGCCCGCAGGACGCCTTCGAGTCGGCCGCCCATCTCGCCGACCTCGGCCTGGGCCTCCTGCTGGGCCTTGGCCAGGGCCGGCATCAGCGCGACCGCGGCGATGCTGACCACCACGACGACGGTCAGGGTCATCAGCAGCAGGGGCACGTCCAGGACCGCCATCAGCACCAGGCTGCCGACCAGACTGATCGCGCCGTTGACGCCGTACACCACGCTGGTGGTCGCCGCCTCGCGGATCAGCAGGGTGTCGGAGGTGACCCGGGCGACCATCTCGCCGCCGGAGCGGTTGTCGAGCTCGCGGACCCGGACCCGGAGCAGGTGGCCGACCATGCCGGTGCGGGTGGCCAGGATGATCCGCTCGGCCAGCGTGCCGAGCAGGATGGTCTGCACCAGGCCGATGAAGGTGCCCGCCACGAGCAGCACGGCCAGGATCGTCACCGGACCGCGCAGGGAGGCGTCCAGGGCGAGGCCGTCGAGGACCTGCTTGGTGACCATCGGGGTGGCGAGCTCGGTGGCGGTGCCGACCAGGCCGAGCAGGATGCCCACGCCCAGGATCCGCCGGTGCGGCCGGATGTAGGCCCAGAGCAGCCGCAGCTTCGCCGACTGGCTGAGCTCCGGGGTGGCGCCCGGGTCGGGGCGGGTGACGGGGACGGCGTACGACATGGTGGGCTCCCAGGGAGAAGTGAAACGTCCAACTCCGATGATGGGACGTCTATGTCCCAAAATCAAGTGGATATATCCCGCCATGGGGCAGATTGGTATCGTCAGCGGCCATGAGCACGCCCCAGGCCGACTCCGGCGTACGACATCGCACCCGGCGAGCGATCCTCGACGCGGCGCTGGCCGTCTGGGCCCGCGACTGGAACGCCTCGCTCGGCGACATCGCCGACCAGGCCGCGGTCAGCCGGAGCACGCTGCACCGCTACTTCCCGGACCGGCAGGCACTGGTCGAGGCCACCAAGGAGCGGGCCCTGGAGGCGTTCGAGGAGGCCGGATGCGACGCGACCTCCGGCAGCGGCACCGCCCGCGAGGAGCTCGACGCGCTGCTGCGCAACGCGGTCGCCGCCGGCGACGCGGTGATCTACCTCTACTCGGATCCGCACCGCTTCGGCGACGAGTGGGCCGCCGAGGACCCGGGCAGCGACCACACCGAGATGCGCGAGCTGGTGGTCCGGGCGCAGGCCGAGGGGGCGATCGCCGCCGATGTCGACCCGGACTGGGTGATCAGCGTCTTCTATTCGCTGGTCTATGTCGGGGCCGAGAGCATCAACGCGGGCACGCTCCCCCGGCACCGGGCCGGAGAGATCTCCTCGCGGACCTTCTTCGGCGGCGTCGCTCCGGGCTGAGGCTTTGCCGCGGGGTCGGTTTCACAGGCGAGCCTGTGAAACTGCCCCATCGACACGAAGTATCACGTCGATCGGGCAGGAACGGACGGTCAGCGGGCGCCGAAATGCCGATCTGGCGGCCCAAGAGCCATACCGGGACATGTCTGACCCCCTGTTCGGCGCTCGGAAGTGGCTTCTTGGGCCTCTGGAGGCCACTTTTCTCGATTGATCCCCCCAATCCGCCTGTGGACAACGTGGTTTGGGCCCTTCTGACGGGTAACATGGGTTCTTGGGTCGCACGCTCGTCGCACCACCAGAGCCGCGGCCCGCTCCATGTCGTCAACGACGGCGACCTGGGGGTTGACGAGACGTTCCTGTGAAGAACAGAAGAGGTAGGCGTGCCGGACAACGACGAGGTCATCGAGACAGGTGGGGCTTCCGCCCCTGAGGAGTCCACGGCCCACCAGGTCTCCCACGACTCGGTGAACACGGCACCCGACGAGGGGACGACGTACGACGCCTCGGCGATCACCGTCCTCGAGGGTCTGGAGGCCGTGCGCAAGCGGCCGGGCATGTACATCGGCTCCACCGGTGAGCGCGGCCTGCACCACCTGATCTGGGAGATCGTCGACAACTCCGTCGACGAGGCGCTGGCCGGCTATTGCACCCGGATCGTGCTGACCCTGCAGGCCGACGGCGGCATCCGGGTCGACGACAACGGACGTGGCATCCCGACCGACACCGCGCCGGGCCAGGAACTGCCCGCGGCGACCATGGCCCTGACCATGTTGCACGCCGGCGGCAAGTTCGGCGGTGGCGGCTACAAGGTCTCCGGTGGTCTGCACGGCGTCGGCGTCTCGGTGGTCAACGCGCTCTCCACCCGCCTGGTGCTGCATGTGAAGAACCGGGGCCGGCTGTGGGAGCAGACCTTCCAGCTCGGCGTACCGGATGCGGACCTGCACGAGGTGCGCGAGCTCGAGCCCGACGAGGGCACCGGTACGTCGGTCACCTACTACCCCTCGCCCGACATCTTCGAGACCGTCGAGCACTCGCTGGAGACGATCACCAACCGGATCCGCGAGATGGCCTTCCTCAACAAGGGCCTGGAGATGGTGATCCGCGACGAGCGCCCCTCCGCCGCCGAGATCGTCGAGGCGGTCACCGACCCGACCGTCGACAACGGCATCGACCAGGACGCCCACGACGCGATCAAGCCCGGCGAGGAAGGTGGCTCCGAGCAGGTCTTCAAGTACGACCGCGGCCTGGTCGACTACGTCGAGCACCTGAACCGCCGCAAGGACAAGGCCAACCCGACCGTCATCTCCTTCGAGGCCGACAGCGAGGCCAACGGCAACGGCAACGGCACCCACATGTCGCTGGAGTTGGCGATGCAGTGGAACACCTCCTACACCGAGTCGGTGCACACCTTCGCCAACAACATCAACACCCACGAGGGCGGCACCCACGAGGAAGGCTTCCGGGCGTCACTGACCGGCCTGGTCAACCACTGGGGCGAGGAGTGGGGCCTGATCAAGAAGAAGGAGGACAGGGTCTCCGGTGACGACATCCGTGAGGGCCTGACTGCGATCATCTCGATCAAGCTCGGCGAGCCCCAGTTCGAGGGCCAGACCAAGACCAAGCTCGGCAATACCGAGGCCAAGGGCTTCGTGCAGCGCACCGTCAACGAGGAACTCGGCGCCTGGCTGGAGCAGAACCCCAATGAGGGCAAGGACATCGTCCGCAAGGCGCAGGCCGCGGCGTCCGCCCGGATCGCGGCCCGCAAGGCGCGCGACCTGGCCCGCGGCCGCAAGGGCCTGCTCGGCGGCGGTGGCCTGCCCGGCAAGCTGGCCGACTGCCAGTCGACCAACCCGGCCGAGTGCGAGGTCTTCATCGTCGAGGGTGACTCTGCGGGTGGTTCGGCCAAGCAGGGCCGTGACCCGCGGATCCAGGCGATCCTGCCGATCCGCGGCAAGATCCTCAACGTGGAGAAGGCCCGCATCGACAAGGTGCTGGCCAACCAGGAGGTCCAGGCGATCATCTCCGCGTTGGGCACCGGCATCCTCCAGGAGGAGTTCAACCTGGAGAAGCTCCGCTACCACAAGATCGTGCTGATGGCCGACGCCGACGTCGACGGCCACCACATCAACACGCTGCTGCTGACACTGCTCTTCCGGTTCATGCGGCCGCTGATCGAGCAGGGCTATGTCTACATGGCCCAGCCGCCGCTCTACCGGTTGCGCTGGAACAAGCCGGCCGAGCACGAGTTCGTCTATTCCGACGCAGAGCGCGACGCGCTGATGGCGGCCGGGCTCGAGGCAGGCAAGAAGCTGCCCAAGGAGAACCCGGTGCAGCGCTACAAGGGCCTCGGCGAGATGAACGCCGACGAGTTGTGGGAGACCACGATGGACCCGGATCAGCGGCTGATGCTGCAGGTGACCCTCGACGATGCCGCGCAGGCGGACGAGATCTTCTCGATCCTGATGGGTGAGGACGTCGAGCAGCGAAGGTCGTTCATCCAGCGCAACGCCAAGGACGTCCGATTCCTCGATATCTAGGTGTCTAAGACATTCCCTAGATTCGAGTAGAAGCGACCAGAGAGACGAAGTGACATGACTGAGACCCCCACGATCCGCGGCGGCGGGGACGACGGCGGCCGGATCCAGCCGGTCGAGCTGCAGACCTCCATGCAGCGCTCCTACATCGACTACGCGATGGCGGTCATCGTCGGCCGCGCGCTGCCCGACGTACGCGATGGACTCAAGCCGGTGCACCGCCGGGTGCTCTACGCGATGTACGACGGGGGCTACCGGCCCGACCGCGGGTTCTCCAAGTGCTCGCGCGTCGTCGGCGACGTGATGGGTCAGTACCACCCCCACGGCGACACCGCGATCTATGACACCTTGGTCCGTCTCGCCCAGCCGTGGGTGATGCGCGCGCCGCTGATCCTCGGCCAGGGCAACTTCGGCTCCCCGGGCAACGACCCGGCCGCCGCGATGCGTTACACCGAGTGCAAGATGGCGCCGCTGGCCATGGAGATGGTCCGCGACATCGACGAGGAGACCGTCGACTTCCAGCCGAACTACGACGGTCGCTCGCAGGAGCCGACCATCCTGCCCAGCCGCTTCCCGAACCTGCTGGTCAACGGCTCGGCCGGCATCGCGGTCGGGATGGCCACCAACATCCCGCCGCACAACCTGATCGAGGTCGCCGACGGCGCCAAGTGGGCGCTCGAGCACCCGGATGCCACCCGCGAGGAACTCCAGGACGCGCTGGTCGAGCGGATCAAGGGGCCTGACTTCCCCAACGGTGCCCTGATCGTCGGCACCCAGGGCATCGAGCAGGCCCAGCGCACCGGTCGCGGGTCGATCACCCAGCGCGCAGTGATCGAGATCGATGAGGACAACAAGGGTCGCACCGTCCTGATCATCAAGGAACTGCCCTACATGGTGAACCCGGACAACCTGGCGTTGAAGATCGCCGAGTTGGCCGACTCGGGCAAGGTGCAGGGCATCTCCGACGTGCGCGACGACACCTCCTCGCGCACCGGGCAGTCGCTGGTCGTGGTGCTGCGCCGTGACGCGGTGGCCCGGGTGGTGCTCAACAACCTGCTCAAGCACACCGAGCTGCAGAGCAACTTCAGCGCCAACATGCTGGCGCTGGTCGACGGCGTACCGCGGACCCTGACGGTGGACCAGTTCATCAGCAACTGGGTGGACCACCAGATCGAAGTCATCCAGCGGCGGACCCGCTACCGGCTGCGTGAGGCCGAGGAGCGCGCCCACATCTACCGCGGCCTGGTCAAGGCGCTGGACGCCCTGGACGAGGTCATCGCCCTGATCCGGCGCTCGCCCGACGTGGACGAGGCGCGGGTCGGCCTGATGAACCTGCTCGAGATCGACGAGCTGCAGGCCCAGGCCATCCTCGACATGCAGCTGCGTCGCCTGGCCGCCCTGGAGCGGCAGAAGATCATGGACCGCCTGGCCGAGCTCGAGTCGATCATTGCCGACCTCAAGGACATCCTCGCCAACGAGGCACGCCAGCGCGCGATCATCATCGAGGAGCTCGACGAGATCGTCGAGAAGTACGGCACCCCCCGCCGTTCCCAGATCATCGCCGCGGCCGGTGACCTCTCCATGGAGGACCTGATCCCCGACGAGGACCTGGTCGTCTCGATCACCCGCGGTGGCTACGCCAAGCGGACCCGCGCCGACCAGTACCGGACCCAGAAGCGTGGCGGCAAGGGCGTACGCGGCGCCACCCTGCGCGGCGACGACGTGGTGGACCACTTCATCTCCACCACCAACCACCACTGGTTGCTCTTCTTCACCACCGCCGGTCGGGTCTATCGGACCAAGGCCTACAACCTGCCGGAGGCATCGCGTGACGCCAAGGGCGGGCACGTGGCCGGGTTGCTCAGCTTCCAGCCGGACGAGTCGATCGCCCAGGTGCTGGCGATCCGCGACTACGAGCAGGCGCCCTACCTGGTGCTCGCGACCCGCAACGGGCTGGTCAAGAAGACCCGGCTGGGTGACTACAACAGCCCGCGCCAGGCCGGCGTCATCGCGATCAACTTCCGCGAGGAGGACGACGAGCTGATCGGCGCCGAGCTGGTCAACAGCGAGGACCACATCCTGCTGGTCTCCCGCAACGGCCAGGCGATCCGCTTCCCCGCCGACGACTCGCAGTTGCGGCCGATGGGCCGGGCGACCTCCGGGGTGACCGGGATGAAGTTCTCCGGTGACGACTCGGTGCTCTCGATGTCGGTAATCCGCGCCGCCCAGGTGGACGCGGAGTCCGAGGCCGGGATGGACGCCGAGGGTGACGACGCGGCCGAGGCCGTGGCCGCCGCCGAGGCCGAAGCAGCGGCTCCGGGGCAGTACTTCGGGGTCCACCCGCAGTACGTCTTCACGATGACCGGCGCCGGTTATGCCAAGCGGACCCGGATCACCGAATATCGCCTCCAGTCGCGCGGCGGCAAGGGCATCAAGGCGATGCAGTTGACCAACGCCGAGCGCGGTGGACTGGTCGGTGCCTTCATCGTGGAGGAGGGCGACGAGATCCTGTCGATCACCGCCACCGGCCAGGTGGTCCGCAGCCCGATCGACGAAAACTTCCGCTCCACGGGCCGTTCCACCCAGGGCGTGAAGTTCGTCAGCCCGAAGAAGGGCGACTCGGTGATCGTCGTGGCTCGCTCCGTGGAGTCGCGCCAGGACGAGGAGGAAGCCGAGGAGACCGAGGCAACCGACGGAGCCACAGGTGCCGACGGGTCGGCGAGTGCTGGCGGGGATGCAACAATCGACGCACCCACCGGGGAGGCCAGCAGCGATGATGTCGCCGGTGACGCAACTCCGGCCGACGACCAGGACGGTGACGCCTGATGACGCAGACCCCTGATTCACCCCACACTCCGCCCGGCAAGCCCCAGGCCTCCGGGTCGGGTGCGCAGCCTGGGGCGTCGTCGTCCGGATCCGGTACGCCGTCCTCCCCCCAGCAGTCGGGTCAGGGAACGCCGTCCGCGAGCGGATCGGGTGGTCCCGCTGGCACGTCCGGTGGTGGGCGTCGGGTGGCCCAGTCCCCGGCACAACCCCCTGCCCAGTCGCCGGCCACTCCCCCGAGCCGACCTGCGGCACAGGGCACTGCGCAGCCTGCGGGCCAGCAGCGGTCCTCGAGCGAGCAGCAGCCGTCGGGCCTGGGTGAGCGGTTGAGCACTGCGATCTCGAACGCCAAGGACGAGCATCGCGCCAACGCCGCTCCGGAGTCGCGCAAGGCCGCTGACCGGGCCGCGAAGGCGACGGGTCGCCAGCCGCGTCGGGCACGCCTGCGGTTGACCAGGGTGGATCCGTGGTCGGTGATGAAGGCAGCGTTCCTGTTGTCGGTCGCCTTCGGCATCGTCACCGTGGTTGCGGTGACCATCGTGTGGAGCGTGCTCGGCACGGCTGGCGTGTGGGACTCGGTGAACCAGATGGTCCACGACGTCATCGGCGGTGATGAGACCTCCGACTTCGACATCGAGAACTATCTCGGCATGTCGCGGGTGCTCGGCTTCACGATGCTGGTCGCGGTGCTCGACGTCGTACTGCTGACGGCGATGGCGACGCTCGGCGCGTTCCTCTACAACATGGCTGCGGCCCTGCTCGGTGGCGTGGAGTTGACGCTCGCCGAGGACGAGAACTGACCCGACGTACGCCGTGGGGCGGGGTGGGCGGACCCGTTTTGGAGCGGATTCGTCCGGTGGGGTAATCTTCCTCGTCGGTCCACCTCGCTGGTGGCACGGGCCTATAGCTCAGACGGTTAGAGCGCTTCCCTGATAAGGAAGAGGTCACAGGTTCAAGTCCTGTTAGGCCCACAGATTGATCCAGTCCGGCACGCCAGCCCTTGGAGGAACCCCGTGAAGAAGATCATCCTGGTCCTGCTGGCGGTCGCCGCCGGCGTCATCGCCAAGAAGAAGATGGACGAGTCGAAGCACGAGCAGGCCCTCTGGGCCGCCGCGACCGACAAGGTCTGATCCACCCCTGCTCCGGTCTCCGGAGCATCCGGGGCCTTGGCGCAATTGGTAGCGCACCTGCTTTGCAAGCAGGGGGTTAGGGGTTCGAGTCCCCTAGGCTCCACGTTGAATGATGCGCCAGCAATGGGTAGCTAGTCGCATATCTGTCGCCGTCTTTCATCGTGGCGCTTCAGGCGGAGACCAGATGGTCGCATTATTCTTCGGCTCGGCGTCGTCTCCCAGGGAATAGGCGTTCGACCGCCTCTTCGTGGCGCTGCCGGTCCTTTTCGGTTTGGCCAAGGTCGACCGGACGTAGACGGGGGACGCCAGCGCCGATGTGCATGATGTCGGTGTAAAACCTGATGTGCCAGAACAGCGCCTGGCGACGCGCAATGCGGTACGCCACCGCGATGGCGATGAGCAGCACCGCGGCTGTTATCAGCACTCCAACCCACGTCGGCCAGCGGACTACGTCGACGATCGCCATAATGTTCAGCATCGCGGCAGCGACGAGTCCGAGAACGAAGACCGTCGGCACTAGGTAGGCAGGGAACGCGAGCAGTCGAGCCAAGGCGCGAGCTTCGTCATCGCCGAGCCGCTGGTAAATGTAGACGACGCGTGTGGCCGCCCGACTAGCCCACGAACGCACCACCGTGGCATAAATGACGAAGGCCACGAATAGCGCGAACAATTGCCCGGGGCCCGTCAGTTCAAACGTGACCTCGCCTCGTGCGGCAAGCGCACGTATGTCATTCGGCGCGCTCAGCAGCCACCAGAACACCGGGGACAGCAGGAGAACGAGCGCAACTTCGTACCAGGTGAGACTGGGGTAGCGGGTGGCTGCGACGAGGCGGTACGAACGGTCGGTGATGCTCTCCGCAAGGTCGTTCTTGGCGTCGCCGGTGAGCTCGGCCACGAGCTTTGTGTCGCTGGCTAAATCACTGCGCAGGCGACGTGCCGTCGAACCGAACGCTGTGTAGAGACTCGCAGTCACACCGAGGACGGCGATGGCCACCGCAACGAGTGCCTGCCACTCGGCAAGGACAAGGTTCATAGATCAATGATCTCGCACCTCTGATGCTGGATGCGCTCGTTCAGCGCACACTGAATCTCTCGTACGTCGCCGAGCCCGAGTTTCGCCTGTTGCCTACGGAACTGAGCTGCTCGACCCCCTACCAAGTGTTCGGTTCAAACCCACCTGCGTCCACGACGAGAAGCCGCAGGTCAACATGCGGCGTCTTTCATTCTCGGGCCTAACCCCGGCGGTGCTATTTGACTCTGTGGGTACTGGCGGGGATTCCTTGCTCCGCCCATTTGGTACGAGAACTTGAATCTGCCACATGCACCCGGCGGTTCTTTACTAAGGTTAACGGAGTGGAGCGAAGTGGAGTAGAGGTCGAGCGTCCGGACGAAGACAAGGATCGACAGTCGACAGGCGTGACGGCCGAGCGTGTCAGCATTGTCCCTGGTGTGTCGATCTTGGGAGTCTTGGGGCACCTCAATTACGAACCGTGGTTCGCGTTAGCAGAGTACGTTGACAATGCGATCCAGAGCGCCTCCAAGTGCTATGCGCAGATCGTTCGCGGCGAACCGAAGTACCGATTGCGCGTTGACATCAGTTACCAACGCGAGAACGGTGGCCGCATCGTCATCGCGGACAACGCCGGCGGGATCGCCCATCAGGACTTCCCCCGCGCCTTCAAGGCCGCTGAGGTACCGCCCGACCGAAGTGGACTGTCTGAGTTCGGTATGGGCATGAAGAGTGCCTCGATCTGGTTCGCGCGGAACTGGCGCGTCGTGACGACTAGCATTGGCGATCCAAACGAGTACTTCATCGAGTTCAACATGGAGTCGGTGCTGCGAGACCAGGTCGAAGATCTGATCGTCACATCGGTACCAGCGCCGTCCGAGGCTCACTACACGCGGATCGAGCTTTGGGACCTCAACCAGTTCCTTCCCGGGCGCACGATGGGCAAGGTGAGGGACCACCTACGAGAGATCTATCGCGGCTTCCTCCGAGACGGCCGTCTGAATCTGACCGTCGCGGGACAAAACATGGAGTATGAGGAGCCAGAGGTTCTCCGCGCAGTCGATGTCCGCTCCGAGGCCAACCATGACCTCTCCAAGGAGTCGAAGGAGTGGCGCAAAGAGGTCGACTTTGTGTTCGGCGATGACATCAGGGTCGCAGGGTGGTGTGCCATCAGAGCGGAGGGCCGCACCAGCGGCAACGGACTTTCCTTATTTCGGCGCGGCCGCGTCATCGTCGGAAGTGGTGAATCACCGTACCGCCCCACTCGCATCTATGGGGGCGGGAACTCCTACAGGTCACAGCGGCTGTTCGGAGAACTCGAGATCACTGGACTGCCGGTCAGTCACACTAAGGATGGATTCCAGTGGCATGGACATGAGGAGGAGTTCGAGGAGAAGTTACGAGCGGCCCTTGATTCCGAGCCCTTGCCACTGCTGAAGCAGGCCGAGCACTACCGCGCGAGACAAGCCTCCAAGCAGGAGCAGAAGCGAATCCGCACGGCGACGGAGAACACCGCGGACGTCGTAGAGAAGGAACTGCCCAACGCGTTGGCTGAAGGCATCGGCGCTGTGGCGGAGTCGCCCGGTCCGACGGATATCACGACGCCTGAGGACAGCACCGGCGACGTCGAGCGAGAGTTCTCGTTCGGCCATCAGGGCCGTACGTGGACACTTCGAATGACGGCCTCGTCCCGGCCAGGGGAGACCCGCTGGCTTGTGCGGCACGTTGAGGTGGAGCCGAGGAGTGGAGATGTCACCGCACATGTCGTTCTCAACACTGCTCACCCGTTTCTGAAGCAGTTCGCACTCGGTAGCACCGACGCGATCGAGGCTGTGTTCCGGATTGCGGTCGCCATGGTCGTATCGGAAAGCGTCCTCAATTCATCAGGCGATGGCGAGAGTGCGGGAACGTTCATGCGCCAGGTCGAGACGCTACTCAGCGGCGCTTTGTCGAAACGGCTCAGGAGCGACGCGTGACAGGCCTGACAATGTCCCCCGCGGGCTCGGAATCGAATGACGGTCAGCCGCCAGTCCAGGGCGATACGTTCACTGGGTTTCTTGAGCAAGTGGTGCGCGAAGAGGCTAGGGCCTCCGTGCGGGAGAGCGCACTCGCGGTCCTTGGTGGCGCGCTAGGACAAGGGCCGCAGTCGACGGGTTTGGTTGTGGGGCGCGTTCAATCGGGGAAGACCCTCTCTTATGAGGGGGTCATCTCCCTGGCGAGGGACAGCGAGTTCGCCGTGGTCATCGTGATCAGCGGAATCTCAAATCCCCTGCTTGCCCAAGGCCAGCGACGCTTGAAGAAGGATCTGAATGATGCCTCTCCGTCTGGGTGGACATTCCTTGATCCGGCTGACAACTCGCAGGGACCAGATCACGTCGGGCGGGAACTGGGCCGAGTTAAGGCCAACTGGATGGATGCAGCGACGCCGAGTGCTTACAAGGAAACTGCCGTCGTCGTCGTCTTAAAGAACTACAACCGCATCTATGACTTGGCTGAAGCGATCAAGCGGGTAGATTTGTCGGGGGTCCGGGTCCTCGTCGTCGATGACGAGGCGGATCAGGCGAGCCTGAACACGAAAGGGCGGCGAGGCGCCGAGTCGCCGACCTATACAAACCTCAAGGTCTTGAGGGCCTCAGTTCCGAATCATTACTACCTGCAGTACACAGCGACGCCGCAGGCGCCGCTCCTGATCTCGATCGACGACGCCCTGTCACCCGACTTCGTGCGCGTCCTCGAGCCCGGTGATGGCTACACAGGTGGCGAGGTGTACTTCGGTGGCGCCGAGCCATCGCCCCTCGTTCGTACGATTAAGGAAGCCGATCTCGAGGCGGCTGGTAACCCGAGCGGACCACCCCCAGGGGGTCTGCTAAGCGCATTCCAGTTGTTCCTAATTGGAGCGGCACATGTGGTGGCGGGCGGTCGGCCTGAGACTCGGTCGATGCTGGTTCATCCGTCGAGAGGAACCGCTGACCAAGGCACGTTTGCCACCTGGATTCGAAGTATGACTGAGAACTGGCAGGACCGGTTGAAGCACGCGTCCGATGTCGATCCGGTGAAGTTGCGAGAGGAGTTTCGTACTGCTTGGTCGGACCTAAAGTCGTCATACCCAGAGATCGCGAACTTCGATGAGTGCTGGGCCGCACTTGGATTTGTGCTTAACAACCTCGACGTAACTGAAGTGAATACGAGGCTGAGCAAGACGCCGGTCATCCAATGGACGCGAACCAAGTTCTACGTGCTTATCGGCGGGCAGGCCATCGACCGTGGCTTCACTGTCGAGGGTCTGACAGTGACATATATGCCGCGCGGTGCGGGTATGTCGATTGCGGACACCATTCAGCAACGGGCGCGGTTTTTCGGGTACAAGTCGCACTACCTCGGCTTGTGCCGCGTGTTCCTCGACGCCGATGTTCGCGATGCCTTCTCCAGTTACGTGCATCACGAACGCGAGATGCTGACTGCGCTGCGCCAGATCCAATCAGGCCAGCTCACGCTGAAGCAGTGGCGCCGACGCTTCTACCTGGACCCGAGCATGCAGCCGACGAGAGCGTCAGTTATGGCAATCCCCATGACACGGGTGTCGTTGGCCGACAAGTGGATTACTGACCGGGTTGTCGTTCGCGAAGACGCCGAGCAGCTCGATGTCGCGGTTGGCAAGGCAGAGCGGATCCTCGCCAACACCACGTGGAGCGAAGTCGAGCACGGCCATCAGCAGGGGTACACGTCGCCGCGGGTGGCTCTGGAGTTACTTGAGAGCATCGGGCCATTGACATGGCTCGCCGAAGAGCAGGCCCAAGCGTTAGCCATGGCGCTAGCCCGTCTTTCCGACGACCCTGCAAATGATCACAGCATCGCTGTGTACTGGATACGGCCTGGTGCCGTCTCCAACCGCAAGTTGACGACGACAGGCGGAGTCCAGATCTTCCAGGGCCGGTCAGCGAACTACCTGGGCGATCGCAGTGTCGGCGAAGGACACTACGGCATCTCACTGCAACTGCACCGCATCGCAGTGCAGTCACGAGACGGAGATCCACTAGGCAGCTACCTCGTCACCGCTTGGCACATTCCCAGTTCGACAGCCAGTGGCTGGATCATTGAGGTTGGCTCCTAGTGCCCATGGATCGGCGAGCCGAGTTGCGTGATGCGATGACGGCCGGCGCTGAAAGGGCCGTTGCAGAGGATCTTCCTGACCAGACCCTCGCCGTCAACGCTGTTACAGCGGAATCTGGCCGAGTTCTTGCCTACGCAGGTGGCACCGCCGACGGCGAGGCCGTCGTCGCGATCGTCGCTCGCATTGGAGCTTCGTCGCCGGTCCCTGTGCGAATGGCTGCACTCAGTGCTGAGTTCGGAGTTCGGTATCGCCTTGATGACGGAACTGGGCAGCAAACGCTTCGAGTATCGATGCTCCGCTGCAGGGCTGCCGATCCCGAAGTGCGGACGTTGTTCGCCTCATTCGTACACGAGTTGTTGTTAGCACTTCCGACGGACCCGACTGAGACCGACGTTGCTGACGAGCTCGCACGATGGCTTGGCCTGTTTTGGCGGCTTCAGGCTCCGGCACGCACTGACGTGGTGGGTCTCGTTGGCGAACTGACGGTGATCGGAGCAGCGCAGCGCCCCGACGTATGGGTTCGAGGGTGGCACAGCGTGCCGACCAGCACCATTGACTTCGTGCTGACAGAGCCGTCTGTCGAGATCGAGGTGAAAGCGACACGGTCGTCGACACGAACTCACACCATTTCTGCAGATCAGGCATTCAGTCTGGGGAGTCGCTACTTCGCATCCGTGCGGGTCGAACTGCGCGACAGTGGGTCCACGATCGGTGACTTCGCGCGAGGGATCGCGGACGCTCTAGGTGCGGCTGAGGATCGGGAGCGATTCTGGGCGACATTGGCGGCGGAGTGCGGGGCTTCCTTTGGGGAGTTCATGGCCGAGCGGTTCGTAGTCGACGTTAGTGACCAAAGTTTGGCTTTCTTCAGACGGGAGGACATTCCGCGCCCAGAACTTGGCTATCCGTTGCCGACTGGCGTCTCGGGTGTGACCTTTCGATCTGACTTCTCAGCCGCACCGTCACAGGCCGCGAATGACTTCTTCGCCGCGTTGGGGGACATTGACTGCGGCTCGAACAGGGCTACGAGGCCACGACGCTAGTCGTGACCAGCGGAACAGCGATCCCCAGCGATTCCAGGATGGACGTGCCGGCCGCTCCGCATGCCGCTATGTCATCGGCGTTGTTCTCAACGAAAGCCTTGAAGACGTGTCGTACGACCCCCACATTGACAGCGTTGCCCATCTGCTTGTAACTCGCGCTGTCGAGTTGATCGTTGAACGAGAATGATGTCGTATCGAAACCCTGCAGCCGGGCGGTCTCGAGGGGTGTCAGCCTGCGACGACGCGGGCCAAAGATCGGAGTCTGGCTCATGGCCACCAGGGCGGGTGCATAGGTTGCCTGCTTGACTCGGATGCCAGACGGCCTGAGTTGCATCAGGTGCTTCCACAGATCCCGCTCACCTGATCCGGCCTGCCATTCAAGTTTTCGACGCGACGCTGGGAACTTCGAGATTGGGATCTCCCGTTTCCGGGACCGCCACGCGTCGATGACCGCTTTGCGATTCAAGTAGAAGTTTCGGTTCTGTTCGATGAACCTCTGCTTCCAGGCAGGCATTGTGCTGTAGCCGTTTGGACGTCGCTCGTGCCACGCGAACTCCCACATAGGGAAACCCGGCAACTTGGCGTCGCCGAGTAAGGCCAGCAGCTCGTTCCAGGTATCAATCCAGGCGATCTCGTCGGCGCTCAACTTGTAGCGTTGGATCTCGGTCGTCGGAGGATCGGGCAGGAGAACGTCGGCCTCGATACTCCAATTACCAACGTTCCAACCCTCTTCGACCACATGGGGCACGACAGGGTCGAGGTCGACCTCTGTCATGGCGCGGTCTCGCCCGACCAAGACGCCAAGGATGTACACGCGATCGCGGACCTGTGGTGCACCTCCCGATTCAGGCGATAGGAGGTGGGGCGAGAAGACGGTGGGCTTGCTTCCGACTCGGTAGCCCGCTTCACGAAGTCCACGCACAATACGCTGCCAGGCAACCTGTTGGCGCGGTCCCGCGAGGTTTCGGACGTTCTCAAGCATGACGACCGGAGGCTGCTTCGCCTCGAGGATCTTCACGATGTCTTCAAAAAGGGTGCCGCGGTCCTCTGCAACGCCGAGTTGGCGTCCGGACTTGCTAAAGGGCTGACAAGGGAAGCCGCCCGCGAGAACGGAGTGGTCTGGAATCGCCTCCGGACGGCGCGCGAGTTCGCGGATGTCCTTTTCGGGCTTCAGGTTCCAATTGTGCTCATAGATCGCCGCTGGTTTTGGGTCGATCTCGCAGGCTTGCACTGCCCTGCCGCCAAGGCCCCCGAGCGCGGCGTGAAACCCGCCGACGCCCGCGAAGTAGTCGACGAAATCGAACATGAAGGCAAGCTTACGCCGAAGCCCCGACAAGTTGTCGGAGGACGCGCGACCAAGTCGCATAATCCAATCTACCGGAGACTCATGCTTGCGACCCTGTGAGTTCCGGCGTGTCGACAGGGGGTTCTTTTGCCATGTTTCCAGGACGTCTGGCGGCTGGTACGGCAATCTAGTCGGCATGGCGAGTGAACCTTGGAGTGACGACGAGATAGGCGTGACCGTCGAGGTCTATTTCAGGATGCTGACGCTTGAACTCGCGGGCGAGAGCTACACCAAGTCTGAGTTCCGCCGTGAGGTTGAGCGTGAGGTTGAGCGCTCCTCCGGTGCAATTGAGTACAAGTTCAATAATGTCTCGGCGGTGCTCGACGAGTTGGGCGCAGTCTGGATCGCTGGTTACAAGCCTCTGCGCAACGTTCAAGATCGGTTGCGGACCGTGGTTCGCGAGCGCTTTGAGGAGGACAATGAGTTGCGCGCCTTCATGCTCCAGGCGGTGGCGGCCGGTGACGTCGCACCCTCCAAGCTCGGTGTTGAGGTCGATCCGCCTAACGTGGAGTGGCCGACTCCCCAAGGAGCGCGCGATGGGGTCCTTGGCATCAACTTTGCGGCGATCGAGTCGTCGAACAGAGCGCTTGGGCGCGCCGGCGAAGTGTCCGTCGTCGCGGCAGAGAAGGAGCGCCTGACTTCGGCTGGCCGGGAAGACCTGGCCGCAGAGGTCAGACATGTGTCGGTGACTGAAGGTGATGGTCTTGGCTACGACGTCCAGTCCTTCCAAGGCCGCACCGACGAGCCTGTCTACATCGAGGTCAAGACAACGCGATATGGCAAGGAAGTGCCGTTCTACATTTCTGGAAACGAAGTGGAGGCGTCCATAGAGTTCGGACCGACGTATCGGTTGTGGCGCTTGTATAGGTTCGGCAGGCCGGACACCGGGTACTACCGGCTGCCTGGGCCTCTGACTCAGCACGCTCGACTCAGACCGGACACTTATCGCGGTCTGCCTTCAGTCGGATCGAAGTAATGTAGCGTGGCGAAACTTGAGTGACGTGCGTCATGCTCAGTCGCACATTCTCGCAGCCTTGCCAGGTCGAGGCGTCTGGCCTGCGCGGGCCTGACGAGGTCGACGCGCCAGGGGTGATGTTTCGGGTCGCGCGGGCGGGTCAACCGCTCCGCTACTTGCAGATCTCCCTTACCGAAGGCACGCAACAGGTTCGATTTGCCCAGCAGTGGGGCGGTTGCTGCTAAATCGGTTACGTCATGATCGGCCCGCTCGCCTCACGGCTCGGGCCGATTTTCTTATCTCGGAGGTGCAAACGGTGGACTACGCTAAGCCGTGACTGCCGATCGATGATTAGATTGACAAGTTCATCACACGTGGAGTCGTCATCACTGATCCTGTGCAAGAAGCGTTCACTTTGCGGACCGTTGGCTACTACCGACTGACGGGATACCTCCCCGATACCCAGGCAGGTCCCTCAGCAGTGTTACAGGTCGTCAAAGATGGTGGGCTGCAGGATGACCCGCCTAATGCTGCGCTTGTCCGCTAGGGGCACCAAGCGCTCGCTGCCGTCGTCCGGCGCTTCATGAACGTCGAAGAGGACGCCCGAGGGCTCTACCTTGGTTCGCTTCAGGTCGACGTAAGTGCCGTAGTCGAGTGCGTAGATGTTGTAGCGCAGGCCCGGGTTCTCCTTGTCGCTGTACCCACGCTCGATGAGGTGGAGCAGGCGAAGGTCGAATAGGGACTGGATCATGGGGTGGTCCGAGTGCTCGCGAGAAAGCATGAACATCTTCGTCTGGCGTGCCCCGATCACGTCCCTGATGATCCGCTGCAGGGCGGCGTGCTGTGCGTCCGCAAGGGATGCTGACTTGTCAGTCTCGTACCAGTCGCGGGCGGCCTCCTCGACTGAGTGCAGGTCGATCTTCTTGCGCCCGCTTCCTGTGGCCTTGAAGAAGGCGGCGCCGAAGATTCCCAGAAAGTCGCGCACCACACCCTCTCCGGCGCGGACAAGTTCGACGAAGGTCGCGCGCTCGGTGAAGACGCGGGACCGGAAGCCGGTGGCGTCGCGCACCCCGTATTCCTCGAGGGCCTGCGCCTCGATCCCGGACGCGACGTGGCGATAGAGCAGGGCCGCGAAGATCTCTTCGACTCGCTCTGGGTTCCGTTCGTATACGTAGTAGTCGTCGAGGTCTAGGTTCGCGGTGATGTCCGGGCCCAACTCGAAGCCGACGACATTTCCGCCCTCGTCTTGTGGAAGGTTGAAGCGCGACCGGTACTCAAGCGAGCCGATTTTCACAGTGATGCGCTTGGACGGGAGGACGGACCTCTTGAGGAACTCGGCGATGAATGGCTGGAGGTCCGTTGGGATGGATGTCCACTCGTCGATGAGGAGGAGAAGGCGGTCCACGCCCATGGCGGCAAGGGCGGTGTCGAGAAACTGGTAGATCTCGCTGTAGACGATCGTCTCGCGGAGTGCCTCGGTGAAGGCGACTTCGTCGGTCTGCGAGTCGTGTGACTGGGCACCGATGGTTAGGCTGATGCTCGGCCCCGTGGCCTTCACGCCCGCCTGCGCCCCGGCGCTGCTTGCGGAGCCTGTCGCGCGGGTCGACCTCACGTCCCGGCTCGTCACCTCGGCCGTCTTCTCAGTGATGAAGCGTGCGAGCGCGCTAACCTCTTCCAGTCCGCTGCCGTTGCGGTCAGGATCGGTCGCGATGTCGAGCAAGCGGCCTTGGAGGAGGGACAGGAAGTCCTTGTAGAGGGCGATGCACCTGGGCGCGAGAGGCTGCGTAGGGTCCGTGAACATGTGGGCGCTACCGAGCAGCCGTATGTCCATGTATATGGAGAAGACGTTATCCTGTTCCTCCATCTCGGCAGCGAGCACCTGGAGTACATGCGTTTTTCCCGTGCCCCGGCGGCCGTAGAGGATCTGGTGGCCGAAGTTCGCCACCTGGGGCATCACGCCTGTCTCAACGTAGGTCTCTCTCAGGACTTCGGCGTCAGGCTGACGCTCGGAGCGAGCGGCGATGCTGCTCACCGCTCGGGTCATCCGAGCGTCTTCGAGCAAAGAGTCGGCCATCTGCGATCCCTCCGAAGTCATGTGTCGACCCGCACCCTACTGTGGCTCGGCGAGGATCTCGGTTAGCTCGGCTCCCTTTGGGGGCGTCGTCACGCCCTCGCGCTGGATCTGTGGCGTCCCAGGCCCAACAATCATGAGACCAAGACAGAGAGGAGTAGCCGCTGTCGTGGCGCCCCCTGCATCTCCGCCCAGCCACCGCGGAAATCCCGGCTTTAGCTGGGCGGTCGGCCGCTGGACACGAGGTCGCGTAGAGACGGCTGCGCTACGGACGAGTCGCGTGCGATAGCGACTTGGCAGGGACGACCTTGGCCGTCGAAGCCATCTATTGTTTCTTGGCTCCAAGCTTACATCTAAGAAAGCAAAGTGACTCTGACCTGCGCAAACTCTGGTGTTGGGTGCATCGTGCCTTGCTTAGATCTCCGCGACGGGTGGAATCTAAGAAAGAACCCATCGTGACTGAGCCCTGGTGCCGGCGTTCCGAATCTGGCCGGCCTGACGCATCTTCGTCAGGAGGTTCATGACCTTGTTCTGCTTCTGCTTCTCGACGAGTGCATCGCTCAACTTGTCCCACAGCAGGTCGTTGATGTCCTGCCGGGTGGCCTCTCCCGCGACGGCAAGATAGTCCAGCACGAGCTTGGCGTAGAACTCGTCGGACTGGGCCCGTGTGCGGACGTAGGACGCCGCCGCTTCAGCGGCAGCGGCGACGGCAGAGGAGACGTGCAGCTTAGGGCTTCGTCCTTCGATCAGGTGCGCGCGCCGTAGCCGGGCGACGGCCTCCTTGCTGATCGGCATACCCTTCTGGACCCGGTCCAGGGCCAGTACGTCCTCGAGAGGCAGGTCCGAGTGCACCATCATCTGTTGGCTGAAGGCCTCGTCGATCACCGCCCCGTGGATGGTCAGCTTCACCTCGGTCGGCTCGCTGAGGTCGTAGTCGGGCATCGGCAGGAATCGGCGGCGCTGGTCGGCGACGATGCGATGGATGCCGTTGCCCAGGTGGTCGATCAGGTTCAACTCCGTCATCGCCGTCACGAGGAACGGGTTGCGGTACTTCCGTGGAACCCGCTCGCTAAGCATGTAGTCCTCGGGTGAAAGGTCGAAGAACTCGCCGACGCTGATGAACTCGACGCGATCGACGTGCTCGACGACGATTACCCGCGAGCGTTGGCGATAGTCCTGGTGCGCGACGCAGTTGTAGATCGCCTCAAGAAGGCTGCGTTCGTCGTACTTACTGATCTCGCGGTAGATCAACTCGTCGGGCGGGAGCAGTCGGAGTTGGATGTTCCGGATCCGCTTCGCCAGCGCGGTCGCGTTGAGCAGGAACGGCGTATGAAAGTGCTCGTACGCCGACTCCGGTCCGGTCAACTTCCACGTCATCTCTGCCGGGTGGGGGCTGAGCAGGTGCCATGAGGTGTACTTGCCGAGCAGCAGGATCGCCGTGCGCGTGATGCCGCCGTTCAGCGTGATCCTCGCCTTCTCGAGGAAGGTGACGTCGTCCCAGTGCTCGATCTGCTCGGCCAAGCGCGGGTAGCGCTCGGCGAATCCCTGACGGGCTCGCAGGATCGCTGCAGGATCCAGATGATCGAGCGTGGCATCCGGGAGAATTTCCGCGCTCCAGTCCAGATTGATGGTCTGCTGGCGGATCTCGTCCTGCTTGTCGAGCGACAGCGGCACGAGGCTCTCACCGGCACGGGCGCGGTAGTCGCCCTTCCAC
The DNA here is from genome assembly GCF_031844485.1 of Nocardioides sp. AE5. Taxonomy (NCBI): domain Bacteria; kingdom Bacillati; phylum Actinomycetota; class Actinomycetes; order Propionibacteriales; family Nocardioidaceae; genus Nocardioides; species Nocardioides sp. AE5. The sequence continues at coordinate 78,475 of NZ_JAUZVI010000006.1, read as the reverse complement.
GAGATCGGGATGCCCTGCGGTGCGGCCGGAATCTCAAGGAGTACGACGCGCTTCCCGTCCACATCGACCTCGTGGATCTCGCGGATGGTGAGGCCTTGGTCGATCGACTGCTGGACGTGGTGTTTGAGCGACTGCCGCTTCGCGACGTTGTCGAGGTGCGTCGTCCCGGTGGCCGTGCGGGAGTTGGAGACGCCGAACACCAGCCAGCCGGAGTCGGCGCCGCGGAGATTGGCTTCATTGCTCAGCGCAGAGACGTACTCGCCGGTCTTGTCGGCCGAGAACTGGTGTGCCGCCTCCTTGAACTCGACGACCTCGTTCTCCCAGCCGTCGATGAGGTCGTCTAGGAGGTCACGCAGCTCGTCGGGGCTCATCTGACTCTTCTCCCTGCAGCGTGGACGGGTGGGTCGCTGACCACCAATCGGTGGTGGTTGCCGACCGGGTTCTTGGCCGACTTTGCCAAGAATCTGCCGCATGGCTCCGACACTTTGCTCACTCCGACCTCCGCGAGTCGCGCCTGGCGTCGTACGTCACGCCGGGCGAGACTGCCGCAAGGGTCGCAGAGGCATCTCCTTGCTCGGTCACGATGACTTCCCCATATCGAAGGTCATCGAGTTCGTCCGCACGTGCACGCTCTTCCTCACTGGTGCGGATGATGGTGCGCAACTCATCCAGGGTCATCTGCGGCGCGTCGTCCGTCGCCTCGCCGGCATCTGGTTCCGTGAGTGTTTCACGGAGGATATAGCCAACACCTTGGGCTTCCCACCCTGAGAGCAGGTTGAGCACACGCGCGGCGCCGCCGTCGTACCAATCGTTGGTGAACATCTCGACGTCGAGCACCGGAACGCCCGCAGCGATCAGGGAGCGCACCTCCGCGAGCCCCAGTGTGGAAACCTGCTTCAGCTCGGCCAGCACACGTGCGGGTGCCGTAACTCCGTCGATTCGTACGTGAAGCCGCGGTGACGAGAGATCATTCATCGGGCCGCTCCCTCTGCCGCCGTATCCATGCGTCCACTCTAGAGATCCCATGCCGGGCGGATCCGATGATGCGCACGTCGAGGCTTTCGCCTCGAGTCTCGGGTGACCGCGGATAGCTCAGGCTGACGCGGACCCGTCTGCCGCTGCCCAGAACTCCGCGGCCGGCTCGGAGAGCAGTTGCTCGTCGAAGAACGAGCCGTCGGCGAACGAGAGGCGCACGTGGCCGCGGGCGGTCCGCTTGCCGGTGGCTTCGATCGAGGTGACCTGCTCGCGCGGGATGCGCACCACCAGATCGGGGTCGGTCTTCTTCGCACCGAACCGGAAGCGCCACAGGGTCACCGACCGCTCGGAGAGGGCGAGCAGCATCGGCTCGGCAGTGCGCGGCATCGAGCGCCCGATGGAGCCCTCATCGCCGCCGATGTGCCTGTTCTGCACCGCGCCGTCGATCAACTTGTGGGCGCCCTTCTGGGCCAGGTCGGTGAGGTCCCTGACCGACTTCTTCGGCCCGGTGTCCTCGGTCGCCGAGGCCATCACCGCGGCGTACCCCTGGAACCCGTCGTCTCCGACGCGGGCCCGCAGCGTTTCGGTGTGGTCCGGCGCCGACAGCGCGCCCTTGATCTTGTCGAACAGCCCCATCGGGCAACTCCCTCTCCCGGGCCCCCGAAGTGCCGGGGACTCACGACGTACGACGGGTGACTGCCCGCCATGGACGCGCTCCAGCCTTCCCAACCTGCTCGATTCCATGCCCCTCGACGCCGACGGCTGTGATTGGGTGGCGCACATGCAGATCGGCGAACAGGTCAGGGTCGCCACTACCAAGTGGCGCGACCGACCGCACTGGTCCTATGCCGGCATCCATCTGGGCAGCGACGAGCACGGCGACTGGATCGGCCTCCCCGCGGGCACGCATTTCGCCCGGCCCGGCAAGCAGTTCGAGGCACCGGCCGCCTCGCTGACCCTGGTGCCGGCAGCCGACCTGCCCGAGCGCGGCTGGCTGGCCGCCTTCCACCCCGACCAGGGCACGTGGACCTATCCGGGCGTGGCGGAGCTGATCGAGGTGTACGTCGACATCACCACCGCGCCGGTCACCGCCGCGGGCGGCGTACGTGCCGTCGACCTCGACCTGGACATCATCCGGGCCCGGGCCGGACGCACCTGGATCGACGACGAGGACGAGTTCGCCGAGCACCAGTGCACGCTCGGCTATCCCGCCGACCTGATCGCCCAGGCACGACGCTCCTGCGCCTGGGTCCACGACCAGGTCAGCCGCTGCCACCCGCCGTACGACGGGGCGACCGCGGAGCAGTGGCTGCAGCGCCTGGCGGAGATGACCGGATCGGGAACCCCAGCCAAGAGTTAAGGCTCTGCTCCTAGGGTTAACTCAAGGATCTGGACAGCAAGGGTGCGCGTCCGTGAAGCCCGCGACCCGTGTGACGGGGGCCGCTCCGTAAGGTTGACCCATGGCCGCGTCCCACCTCCTCCACCCGAGGTACTGGGGATTCCACGTGGTCGGGATCGCGGCGCTGGGCGTGGCCATCTTCCTCGGCTTCTGGCAGCTCGGCGCCTGGCAGGAGCACCGCAACCACGAGGCGCGCGACATGACCCTGGTCGCCCCCGAGCCGCTCGACGACGTACTCGGATCCGACGACCCGTTCCCCACCTCCGCGGTCGGCCACCCGGTCGTCATCGAGGGCACCTGGCTGCCGGAGAGCACCGTCTTCATCCGCGACCGTGCGTACGACGACCAGACCGGCTTCTGGGTCGTCACCCCGCTGGCGACCGACCAGCCCGGCAACCCGGCGCTGCTGGTGGTGCGCGGCTGGAGCCCGAGTGTCGAGGAGGCACCGGCACCCCCCACCGGCAAGGCGCACTTCATCGGCCTGCTGCAGCCACCCGAGGGCGCCCTGGGCGTCACCGACGACGACCCCACCGACGACATCCTCCCGCAGTTGCGCCTGGCCGACGCCATCCAGCACGTCGACACCGACCTCTACGGCGGGTACGCCGTGGTGGCCACCGAGACCGCCGAGGGGGAGTGGCCGGTCGGCGAGGAGGCGGTCAACGACGGCACCGCGGGCTTGGCCAGCGTCGGCATCGACCACCTGCCCGAGGCGAGCCGCTCCACCGGGATCCGCAACTTCTTCTATGCCGTGGAGTGGTGGGTCTTCGGCCTCTTCGCCGGCTTCATCTGGTGGCGCTGGGCCCTCGACGAGGCCCGCCGGGTAGATTCGAAGCCGTGAAGAACCCCGCTCTGACCCGCTATCGGGTGATGGCCACGATCGTCGGCATCCTGCTGGTGGTGCTGATCCTGATCGGCGTACCCCTGGCCAACTTCGACGGCACCGGCATGTGGCACATCTTCGACTCGACGCCGAACATCTGGGCCGCCGGATCGGACGCCCAGAAGGTCGGCGAGGCGATCACCACCTACCTCGGGGTCGCCCACGGCTGGCTCTACATGATCTTCCTGATCACCGCGTTCCTGCTGGCCCGCCGGCAGCGCTGGGAGATCGGGTTCACCCTGGTCACCCTCGTCTGCGGCACCATCCCGCTGCTCAGCTTCTGGGCCGAGCACCGGGCCACGCGTCGTACCCGGGCCGAGGACGCCGAGGACGCTGCCGCACTGGCCGCCGAGGCGGACCAGACCGACCAGGGCTGAGCTCCGCAGCCCTTCCTCGGCGCGGGGGGCGGAAATGCGAGGAGGGCCCCGACCGGATGATCGGGACCCTCCTGTGGCGCGTGCTCAGGAGTTGAGCGTCTTGTGGTTCCACGGCTTGAAGCCGGCCGCCTGGGCGGCGTCGACGTCGGTGAACCACACCTCGGCCTTGGTCCGCTCGAACGACGGCGACTCAGTGGTGTGGAAGAGCATCGAGTCACCGTTGCCCTTCACGACGTACGACGCGTCGGGCGCCGACCCGTCGGCCAGCGGAGCGGCCGAGCCGGGACCGTACGGCGCGTCGGCCTCGTTGCCGTCCTGGCCATCGGCCAGCTGGACGACCTCGGCAGGAGCATCCGGCGTGGTGGTGGCGACCGGTGCCTCGGCAGCATCGGCGAGCGCCTCGTCCGGGGTGGCCGCAGCCGCGTCGTCGTTGGCGCGCTCGGTCGCCTCGGCCCGCGGAGCCGGCGGGGGCGCCGGGACATAGGTGGACTGCCAGTTGTCGCCGCTGCCACCGGAGGTGAGCTTCTTGACGACCACGCCCGCGACGCCGGCCACCGCACCGATGAGCAGGAACTTCTTCAGCTTGCCGCCCTTCTTCTCCGGCTCGGGCTCGATGCCGCGCAGTTCGTTGAGCTTCGCTGCCGCGGCAACCTTGCCCTCCGCTGCGGCCTCGGCTGCGCGTTCGCGGCCCTCGGCGATGATCGGGCCAGCCTTCTCCCGGGCCTCGGCGACCTTCTCGGCGGCGACCTGGCGGCCCTCGGCGATGAGCGGCGCTGCCTTCTCGCGGGCCTCGGCGACCTTCTCCGCGGCGACCTGGCGGCCCTCGGCGATGATCGGGGCCGCCTTCTCACGGGCTTCCGCAGCCTTCTCGGCAGCGATCTGGCGACCCTCGGCAATCATCGGACCGGCCTTCTCGCGGGCCTCCTCGATCAGCGGCACGGCGTGCTCCCGGGCGGTCTCCATCGCGGACCCGATCGCCGGCAGGATGCCCTCGGCGAACTCGGTGGCCTGATCGGACAGGGTCTTCTTCTTGCGGATGCCCATCGTGACTTCCTCCCGTTGGTGAGCGTCGTGGCAAACGGATACCACTCGATGAGTCGATCAAACACCACTCGACCAAGGGAGCCAACACCCGGCGTCTTGAGCCGGGGTGCGAAACGTTGGAGTGGCCTGCGAAGATCGTGCCGTACGAGAATTCCTACGAAAGGCGCCCCATGGCTGACCTGCAGGCCACCCTGAAGACCAACAAGGGTGACATCACGATCAACCTCTTCGGAAACCACGCGCCCGCGACGGTCGAGAACTTCACCGGCCTGGCCGAGGGCACCAAGGACTACACCGACGACGCCGGCCGCTCGGGCGAGAAGTTCTATGACGGCCTGATCTTCCACCGTGTCATCTCCGGCTTCATGATCCAGGGCGGTTGCCCGCTGGGCCAGGGCATCGGTGGGCCGGGCTACAAGTTCAAGGATGAGTTCCACCCCGAGCTGCAGTTCGACCGCCCCTACCTGCTCGCCATGGCCAACGCCGGCCCGGGCACCAACGGGTCGCAGTTCTTCATCACCGTCGGCCCCACCCCGCACCTGAACAACCGCCACACCATCTTCGGTGAGGTTGCCGACCAGGCCTCGCGCGACGTCGTCGACGCAATCGCCACCACCCCGACCGGTCGCATGGACCGCCCGGTCGAGGACGTCGTGATCAACTCCGTCGAGATCACGCGGCCCTGAGCACCACACCCGGGCCCTCGCACCCCGGATCCGAGGCACCCACGTGCTATCGGCATCCGGGGCGCGAGGCCTACATCCTCTGCCAGCGGTGCGAGCGGAACATCTGCCCTGACTGCATGGTGCCGGCCTCGGTCGGCTTCCAGTGCCCTGAGTGCGTGAGCATCGGGGCCAAGCAGACCCGCCAGGGCCGTGCGGCGTACGGCGGGAAGCGTCCGGTCAACGCGATGCTGACGACGTACGTGCTGATCGGCATCAACCTGGCGGTCTGGCTGCTGATCACCGCCACCGGCGGCAGTCGCAGTTGGTGGCGCTTGGGCCTCGCCCTGATCGGCAAGGGGTTCTGCGTCCCGAACGACAGCCCCGCCCACATCCTGACCCAGGGCCAGGGTGGCCCCCCGATCGACTCGGCGCAGGTCTGCTCGCTGATCGATCAGAACAGCCAGTCGGCGACCTGGATGCCGGGCATCGCCGACGGTGCCTGGTGGCAGCCGCTGACCAGCATGTTCACCCACGTGGACATCCTGCACATCGCCTTCAACATGCTGGCGCTCTTCTTTCTGGCCCCCGCGCTGGAGATGGCACTGGGGCGCCTCCGCTTCCTGGCCGTCTACCTCGGCTCGGGACTCTTCGGGTCGGCGGTCGTCTACTGGCTCTCCGACCCGCACGGCTACACCGTCGGTGCCTCCGGCGCGGTCTTCGGGCTGATGGGTGCCCTGCTCGTGCTGGGCCACAAGGTCGGCGGCAACAACCAGACGCTGCTCGCCTGGATCGGAATCAACGTCGTGATCACCCTGGTGAACCCGCAGATCTCCTGGCAGGGCCACCTGGGCGGATTCATCGGCGGTGCGCTGCTCGGCGCACTGATCATCTACGCGCCCAAGGAACGGCGTACCGCGATCCAGGCCACCGGCTTCGGTGCGCTGATGGTCGTGGCCGCCGTGATCATCCTGCTGCGCACGCTCGCGCTGACCTGACCGCGCGGCGCGTCGTCGGCGCGCGTCCCGCCCTGCGCCGACAGCCCGATGGCCCCGCCGCGCCTTCAGGTGCATATGCACCCGATCGGCCCCTGGATTGCGGCTGGCGGGGCCGTTGCGGTGCATGTGCGCGGTTTGGGCCGGCGGGTACGCCGAGACCCGCCCGTACGCCGCGCCCGCCGCTTGTTTCGGTGCATATGCACCCGTTCGGCCCCTGGATTGCGGCTGGCGGGGCCGTTGCGGTGCATCTGCGCGGGTTGGGCCCGTGCGCATGCCGCAACCCGCCCGTACGCCGTCACCACCGCGCGCACGCATCCCCAGCGGAGTTCTCCACACTGTGGATAACTCCTGTGGAGAACTTACACGCGTGTGTTTCCGCAGGTCAGCGGGTCACTCCCAGCGGGTGGCGTAGGTGAAGCCGACCGCCATGAAGCCGATCCCGACCATCAGGTTGACCTGGCCGAGGTCGCCGAGGAGCCAGATCTCGCCCTCGGGCTTGTTGGCGAAGACATAGAAGAGCACGATCCAGATCAGGCCGATCAGGAAGCAGGCCAGCATCCCGGCGACCACGCCGCGGCCGCGGCCGAGCGGAGTGTCCGGGTGCGCGGCGACCATCAGGCCCACGAAGAGCAGGCCGAAGCCGACCAGCCAGTTCCACGACTTCAACTTCTCGATCCCGGGGATCAACGTGTCCGGGGCGCCGCCCTCAGGCTGCGGGAAGGTGGTCTCGAAGGTGCGCAGGTCCCGCACATAGAGGGTCCAGATCACGACCCACGCGATGCCGGCCACGATCAGGACCAGGGCCAGGAGGAAGCGGACCGAGAAGAGCGGTCCGGTCACCTCGTCGGGGTCCTTGAAGTCGTGCTTCAGCTTCTTCTTGGCCACCAGGATCTCCTTCGTCACTGCTGCGGATTCGCCGCGCTCGGGGCGCTCTCACGCGCCGCGCCAAAGGTGCGAGCCCTTGCCGCACCGGGCTAGCGTAGTCGCCATGGCTCCACTCTCCCACGCGCGGCATCCCGATCCGCCGTCCCCGGGCGACGGATCCGGCACGCGCACGGGCTTCAAGTGGAGGATCGGTACGCCGGTCATCGGTCTGCTCGCCGGCAGCATCTTCGTGGTCAGCGCCGTCAACAGTGATGCCGACCAGGGCCTGCGCGCGGGGCAGGTCACCGACCTCGCCTCCCTGGTCCGCAGCGAGAGCGCGCACGTCGCCCAGAAGCAGGCCCGCGCCAACGAGTTGACCGAGGAAGTGGACCGCCTCTCCGCCTCCATCGATGACGATGACGTACGCACTGCCCGTGGGGAGGCGGCCGCGATGGAGGACCCGGCCGGTTTCCGCGAGGTCTCCGGGCAGGCGCTCACCGTGGTGCTCGCTGACGCGCCCGCCGAGCTGCGCGAGGGCCACCCCAACATCAACCAGCTCGTGGTGCACCAGCAGGACATCCAGGCCGTGGTCAATGCGATGTGGGCTGGCGGCGCCGAGGCGATCATGATCCAGGGCCAGCGGATCATCAGCACCACCGGCATCAAGTGCGCCGGCAACTCCGTCGAGCTCCAGGGCATCCCCTATCCGCAGCCCTTCGTGATCACCGCGATCGGCGACCCGGAGGCGATGCAGCTCGAGATCGACAACGACTTCGCGGTCAGCCTCTACCGCGCCGACGCCGCCAACCCCGACGTACAGATGGGATGGGAGATGGACGTCGACGAGTTCGCCATCGCCCCGGCGTACACCGGCCTGCGCAACCTGAACTACGCCCAGCCGCTGGAGTGAACCGCCGGCGCCGCGGGACCTACGGGCCGGCGCACAAGCGCAGACAGACCCGGGGCGTACGACGCCGCGCATGGAGATCGCCGAGTCGGCGTCAATTGACGCCGCCTCGACGCAGAATCACGTCAACACGTGCCGCCTCGACGTTCCCACGCGTCAACACGTGCTGCCTCGGCGCCAGATGCAACAGGGCCGCAGGGAGTCAGCAACTCCCTGCGGCCCTGGTCGCCGTCACTGACCCGGTGTCACGAGTACAGCGTCACGGGTTCAGCGGATCGAGCGGATCCGGGTCCTCGGGGTCCGGCGGCGGGTCGTCGGAGGTCGGCGGGTCATCCGGCGTCGGCTCCTCGGTGGGCTCCTCATAGGTGGAGACCACGATGGTGACGGTGCGGCCCCGCTCCATCTCGGTGCCTGCCTCGGGGACCTGGATCACGGTGCCCTTCGGCTCGATGGTGTTGTCGGACTCGAGGACGTTGACCTCCCAACCCATGTCCCGCAGGATCTTGGTCGCCTCTTCCTCGGTCCGGCCGACCAGGTTCTCCGGGATCGTCTGCGGGCCCTGGGAGACGTAGTAGGTCACCGTGGTGCCCTCGGCTACGTCGTCGGAGCCGAACTCGGGCGTCTGCCGGGTCACCTCGTCCTTGGGAGCGTCACTGTCCGGGTCGGGTTCTTCCTTGGGCGTGAGGCCCAGGGAGACGAGCTTGTCGCGCGCGTCCTGCGAACTCAGGCCGACCAGGTCGGGGATGGCCACGGCGGGCTTGCCGGTGGAGACGATGATGGTGATCAGGCTGCCCTCGTCGGCCAGCACGTTGGGCCGCGGGTCGGTGGTGATCACGTGCCCGGTCTCGATCTCGTCGTGCGTCTGTGTCTCTACCCGGGTCTGGAACCCTTCGTCCTGGAGGATCTGCACCGCGTCCTCCTCGGTCTCACCGACCACGGACGGCACCGCCTTCTGCGGCGTGGGATCGTCACCCATCTTGGGGATCAGCCAGATCGCCGCCCCGATCAGGGCGAGCAGCAGCACGCCCAGGGCGATCCACAGGCCGGTGCGGTCGGGCTTCTCCTCCTCGCGGTGGCTGGTCGCGGCGGGGACCACCGGCTGGCTGGCGGTTGCCGGGATCACCGAGGTCGGGTTCGCCACGTCGGCAGCGGCCGCCGTCGCGGCAACGGCTGGCGCTTGGACCGGACGACCGAGCAGGTAGCGCTCGATGTCCGAGCGCATTGCGGCCGCCGACTGGTAGCGCTCGTCGAGCCGCTTGGCCAGCGACTTCATCACGATCGCGTCGACCTCCGGAGGCAGGTCCGGGTCGATCGACGACGGAGGTACGGCGGGTTCGCGGACGTGCTGGTAGGCCACCGCGACCGGGGACTCACCCACGAAGGGCGGTCGGCCGGTGAGCAACTCATAGAGCAGGCACCCGGTGGAGTAGACGTCCGAGCGGGAGTCGACGGTCTCGCCGCGCGCCTGCTCGGGGGAGAGGTATTGCGCGGTGCCGACCACGGCAGCGGTCTGGGTCATCGTCGAGGAGGCGTCGGAGACGGCGCGGGCGATGCCGAAGTCCATCACCTTCACGTCGCCGCCGGGGGTGAGCATCACGTTGGCGGGCTTGATGTCGCGGTGGATGATGCCGGCCCGGTGCGAGTAGTCGAGCGCCGAGAGCACGCCGGAGGTGATCTCCAGGGCACGCTCGGGGAGGATCTTGCGCCCCTCGCGCAGGATGTCACGCAACGTCCGCCCCGCGACGTACTCCATCACGATGTAGGGCTGGGCGACCCCGTCGGGCGACATCTCCTCACCGGTGTCGTAGACCGCCACGATTGCCGGGTGGTTCAACGATGCGGACGACTGCGCCTCGCGGCGGAACCGGGCTTGAAAGGTGGCGTCGCTGGCAAGATCCGTGCGCAGGCGCTTCACCGCCACCACTCGACCGAGGCGGGTGTCGGTGCCCTTGCGGACTTCCGCCATGCCACCGCGCCCGAGCAGCTCGTCGAGCTGGTAGCGCCCACCGACCAGCGTCGGCTCATCGTTCGTCATCGGATCCTCTTCCGTTCCACAGCAGGCATCAGTCAATCACTGCTTCCATGACATCCTTGGCGATCGGTCCGGCGAGTGCACCACCGGCGATCTGGGAGTTGCTAAGGTTCACCTTCTCCAGCATCACCGCAACGGCCACGGAGCGGCCGTCGATGGTGGCATAGGAGACGAACCACGCGTAGTTGTTGCAGGCGTCGCAGCCCTCGGCGGTGCCGGTCTTGGCGCCCACCTCGACACCGGGGATCCGGGCCACCTTGGCCGTGCCGCGCTCGGCGGTGTTGACCATCATCTTGCGCAGCTCGCGCGCGGTGTCGGAGGAGACCGCCTCGGAGAGCTCCCTGGGCTCGGCCTTGTCCAGCACGTCCAGGTCGGGCGAGTTCACCTCGTCCACGACGTACGGCTTCATCACCACGCCGTTGTTGACGATCCCGGCCACCACCATGGCCATCTGGATCGGCGTGGAGCGGACCTCGAACTGCCCCATCCCGGTCATCGCGGTCTGGGCATCGTCCAGGTCGGTGGGATAGGTGCTCTTCAGCTGGTTGGGCAGGTCGGTCAGCGCCGTACTGTTGAACCCGAACGCCTCGGCCTGGGCACGCATCTTGTCCTGGCCGAGTTCGTTGGCCAGCGCCAGGAAGGTGGTGTTGCAGGAGTTCTCCATCGCCTGGGTGAGCGGGATCTTGTCGCTGCCACAGTTGCGCCCGCCGTTGCCGATCGAAGTGGTCGTGTGCGGCAGGGTGTACGACGAACCGCCCGGCACCAGCGCCTCGGAGTCATAGTTCCCGGTCTCGATCGCGGCAGCCGCGGTGACCAGCTTGAAGACCGACCCGGGGGGCAGGTCGCGGCGGATCGCGCGGTTCTCCAGCGGCCGCTCGGGGTCGTCGCTGAGCGCCTTGGAGACCTTGTCCACGGCACCCAGGTCGTGCGAGGCGAGCTCGTTGGGGTCGAAGCTCGGCGAGGAGACCATCGCCAGGATCTTCCCGGTGTCCGGCTCGATGGCCACCACGGCACCCTGCACGTTGTCGCCGAGCTGCGGGTTCTCGAAGAGCCCGCGGTACGCCGCCTGCTGGGCGTCCTCGTCAATGGTGAGCTTGACCGAGCCGCCCTTGGGGGAGGCGTTGTTGACCAGGTCGACCAGGCGGGAGACGAAGAGGCGGTCGTCCTCCCCGGAGAGCACGCCGTTCTGGGTCCGCTCGATCCCGGTCTGGTTGTAGAACGAGAAGTAGCCGGTCAGATGCGCATACATCAACGGCTCGGCGTACTGGCGCTGGAACTCGTACTTGTCGTCGGAGGGCACCGACTCGGCGATCGGGGTCCGGCCGACCAGGATGGCGCCGCGTTCGCGGGAGAACGCTGCCTCGACGACGCGGCGGTTCTCCGGGAACTGTGCGGCATCGTTGTAGTCGGACGCCTTGAAGTACTGCACATAGGTGACGTTGCCGAGCAGCGCCAGGAAGAGCAGCAGGCAGAAGATCGACAGGGTGCGGATCGGCTTGTTCATCGCAGGCTCACCACCTGGGTGTCCTCCGAGGAGGACGATGCCTCGGTGTCGGCCGACAGGTCGGGCACCGGGCGCCGGGCCTGGTCGGAGATGCGCAGCAGCAAGGCGATGATCACCCAGTTCGCCACCAGCGACGAGCCGCCGTAGGAGAGGAACGGGGTGGTCAGGCCGGTCAGCGGGATCAGCTTGGTGACCCCTCCGATCACGACGAAGACCTGCAGCGCCAGCACCACGGCAAGACCGGAGGCGACCAGTTTGCCGAAGGCGTCACGGCAGACCAGGGCGGTGCGCAGGCCGCGCTCCACGATCAGGCCATAGAGCACGATCACCGCCATCAGCCCGGTCAGGCCCAGTTCCTCGCCGAGCGCGCCGACGATGAAGTCGGACTCCGCGAACGGGATCCGGAACGGGCTGCCCTGGCCCAGGCCACGACCGAGCATGCCGCCCCACGCCATGCCGAAGAGCGATTCACCGATCTGGTTGCCGGAGCCGTAGAAGTCGTCGAACGGGTCCAGCCAGGCGTCGACGCGGACCTGTACGTGGGAGAAGGCACGCCAACCGAGCAGGGCACCGACGGCGAAGAGCGATCCGCCGACCACGAGCCAGCCGGGCCGCTCGGTCGCGACGTAGAGCATGGTCAGGAAGATGCCGAAGAAGAGCAGGGATGAGCCCAGGTCGCGCTGGAAGACCAGGATCGCGAGGCTGAGCAGCCACATCGCCAGGATCGGGCCCAGGTCACGGCCGCGGGGCAGGTCGACGAAGAGGATCCGTCGCCCGGCCAGGGCCAGCGCGTCGCGGTGCACCACCAGATAGCCGGCAAAGGCGATGACCAGGAGAACCTTGGCGACCTCGCCGGGCTGCATCCCGACCGGGCCGAGGTTGATCCAGATCCGGGCGCCGTTCTTGGTCACGCCGATCAGCGGCATCATCGGCATCAGCAGCAGCACGATCGCGGCCAGGCCGCAGGTGTAGGTGAATCGCTGCAGGATGCGGTGGTCGCGGAGCAGGACCAGGGTGCCGATGAAGAGGGCGACGCCGACCGACATCCAGACCAGCTGCTTCTGGGCGAAGGAGGTGCCGTCGGCCAGGTCGAGGCGGTAGATCGCGGCCAGGCCGAGCCCGTTGAGCGCGGCCACGACCGGCAACAGCACCGGATCGGCGTACGGCGCGAAGAAGCGGACCACGACGTGGCTGGTGATGGTCAGCAGGGCCAGCCAGCCGCCGTACCCGATGATGTTGGTCGGCACCTCGCCGTCGACTCCCAGGCCCACCGCGGCGTAGGCGCCGATGCCGACGGCCAGGGCGAGGATCAGGAGGAACAGCTCCGCGCCCCGGCGACGCCGGTGCACGAAGCCCAGGAAGCTGTTCGACTGCGTCATGGGCGCTGGATCACCTGCAGTCCGGGTCGACGTCTGCAGGCTCGGTCGGCTCGTCGGGGCTGGCGGGCTCGCTCGGGCTGGGCAGGGCCGCGACGCCACCGGCAGCATCGTTCTCGCCGGCCATCGCGCCGGCGGAGCTGGAGTCCGACGGGTCGGTGGCGTCCGGGCCGGGCTCCTCGACCGGGTCGCACTCGGTCAACTGGCCGCCATAGTTGCGCACGGTACGCCGCGCATCCTCCAGGCTGTCGGTGTCGATGCCCTCGCGGACCATCTGTGCGTCGTAGTCGCTGAGCCGGTCCAGGAGGACGTTCGAGACTTCGTGCGGACGGCTGAGCTCGATGCCGGGGATCTTGGCGTCGATGCCGCGGAAGATGGTGACCTTGCCGTCGTGCTCGGCGACGTAGTACTGCCGCTGGGTCCAGGCATAGCCCAGCCCGAGCACGCCGAGCAGGAGGCCGATCAGCAGCAGGAAGAAGCCGAGCAGGCGCAGCCAGGTCAGGCGGCCGGGGGGGCGGGGCGCATAGCGCGCGACCTCGGGGTCGATCGGGTCGGTCGGGATCGCCCACGGGACCTCGGCATTGATCTCGTCCGGGACCGGCTCCAGTTCGCCGGTGTCGCCGGAGCGGTGGCCGCGGAAGCGGCCTCCCATCGTCGACCAGCCCGAGGACTTGCGGGGCAGGTCCGCCGCGGCGCCGACCAGGAGGGGGGCGGGATTGGCAGGGGCGTCGGCGTCCTCGGCCAGGACGTCGGCGACGATGCAGGTGACGTTGTCGGTGCTGCCTGCCTCCAGGCTGGCGCGGACCAGCTCCACGGCAGCGAAGTCGGGGTTGCCGGTGGCCAGGATGTCGGCGATGTGGGTGGCGTCCAGGACCCCGCAGGCGCCGTCACTGCACAGGAAGAGGCGGTCGCCGGCGGTCAGTTCCACGTGGAAGAGGTCCGGCTCGGTGTCGTGGACCCCGTCGACCGCCTTGAGGATCAGGTTGCGGTGTGGGTGGGTGCGCGACTCCTCCTCGGTGATCCGGCCCTCGTCGACCAGCGACTGGACGAAGGTGTGGTCCTTGGTCAGCTGGGTGAGCTCGCCGTCGCGGTAGAGGTAGGCACGGGAGTCGCCGACGTGGCCGACCGCGATCTCGCGACCGTCGAAGAGCGCCACGGTTGCCGTCGTACTGGTCCCGTTGAGGCCCGGGTCCTCCTCGACCAGTTCCCCGATCCGGTCGTGGGCGCGGTGCAGGGCGCCGGCGACCAGGCCGAGGGTGTCGTCACCGGGGCGGGCGTCGATGCGACGCAACTGCTGGACGGTGGTGGCCGACGCGATGTCACCGCGGGCGGCGCCGCCGACGCCATCACAGACGGTGAGCAGCCACGGGCCGGCGTACCCGGAGTCCTGGTTGTCCTTGCGGACCCGGCCGACGTCGGAGAGTGCCGCGAAGTCCAGTCGCAGCAGCGGGCCGTGGTCCGCGGTGGTCTCGTTGTCCGGGGTGCCGTCGGTCATGTCACTTCCTCAGCTCGAGGATGGTCTTGCCGATCCGCACCTGGGTGCCGAGCGCGATCGTGGTGGGCTGGGTGATCCGGGCCTGGCCGACGTACGTGCCGTTGGTGGAGCCGAGGTCCTCGACGAACCAGTGCTCGCCCGAGGCCGCGATCCGCGCGTGGCGGGTGGAGACGTAGTCGTCATCGAGCTTGATCGCTGCGTCCGAGCCGCGCCCGATCAGGATCGGCGCCCCGCCCAGGTCCGCCCGGGCGCCGGCATTGGCGCCCTCGGTGACCAGCACGTGGGTGGGGGACCCGCGGCGCTTCGTCGGCGGCTTGGCCGGCTTCTGCCCGCGCGTGGCGGGCCGGCCCGCCGGGGTCGGGATCCGCGCGCCGAACATGTCGGTGCGGATCACGCTGATCGCGGAGAGGACGAAGATCCACAGGATCGCCAGATAGGCGAAGCGGATCAGGAAGAGGGTCAGTTCGCTCATCCGTCGGCCTCCACGACGTGCATGGTCAGGGTGGTGTTGCCGATCTTCACCGTCGAGCCGTTGTAGAGGCGCGAGTCGGGGACCTTGTGGCCGTCGACGAGCATCCCGTTGGTCGAGCCCAGGTCGCGGACGCTGACGTCAGGGGTGCCATCGGCGCGGGGCTGGACCCGGAACTCGGCATGGCGGCGGCTGATCCCGGGGTCATTGATCCGCAGGCCGGCGTCGTTGCCGCGGCCGACGACCAGGCCGGGTGGGTTGAGCGGGTGGCGTACGCCGTTGACCTCCAGGACCAGGGTGGCGCGGCCGACCTGGGTCTCGGTGGCGTTGGTGGTCACCTTGGCCTGGGCCTTGGAGCGGACCCGGAAGCGCCCGGTGGTGAGGTCCTCGCCCTCGGCGAACTCGATCTTCACCGGGCCGGGGAAGACATAGCTCTGCTCGTCGGCGTGCTCACGCAGGGCGTTGGTCAGCTCACCCTCGAGGGCGGTGTCATAGGGGGAGAGGCGGGCCAGGTCGGTCGGGCTGAGCTCGACGTGGAAGAAGTTGGGGACCAGGCGCCGGTCGCGGCTGAGGATCTGGGAGTTGTTGTCGACCTCGCGCTGCAGGGCGGCGGAGATCTCGACGGGCTGTACGGCGCTGCGGAACGCGCGCGCGAAGACGCCGGAGATCATCTGCTCGAGCTTGTTCTCGAAGCGCTGCAGTCCACTCATCCGTCGTCTCCTTCCCTTGCTCGTCGCGCGTATTCATCGGAGTGCTCACCGCATCCAACCCTGTGCAGGAGACCACGGCAAACCCCGCCGCCACATGCTGGCGGCTGCGGTGATCGTATCCGCCCACCGGTGGTCGGGGTGCGGAACGGCACCGCGGTTTGGGTGATTGATCGATGCTGGGATAACCTTGGCCCGCTTCACGCGCGAGTGGCGGAATAGGCAGACGCGCACGGTTCAGGTCCGTGTGTCCGAAAGGACGTGGGGGTTCAACTCCCCCCTCGCGCACAACAGCCCCAAGTCTTCGGACTTGGGGCTTTGTGTATTTCGGTTTGGGGTACGCCGACGCTTGGGATGTCGTTTGCAGTCACCTGGTGACAGCAGGCGACACGTCAACCGGCCAGCGCCGCGGAGCGCGTGCAACCCGATCCGCCTCGCTTGCGTGTAGCAGGGGACGGAGGTGCACGATGAATCGCACGACCACATCGACTCCCGGGCACGCCGGGAGCAGGGCAGGAGGCTCGATGGCAGCCGAGGATCCCGCATTCGCGGAGTGGCTGGCCGCACGCCAGGGCACGCTGCTGCGCACGGCGTACCTGGTCTGCGGCGACCGGCACACGGCCGAGGACCTGGCCCAGACCGCGGCCGCGAAGCTCTACTTGGCCTGGGACCGGATCAGCGCCCGCGGCAACGTGGACGCCTACGCCCGCCGGGTGATCATCAACGAGCACAACTCGCTGTGGCGCCGGCCGTGGAAGAAGCGCGAGGTCGTCGCCGACGAACTGCCCGAGCATGGGTACGTCGACCACCAGCGCGCCCCGGACGAGGTGGCGGCGGTGTGGACCGCCGTACGGGCCCTGCCGCCGAGGCAACGCGCCGTGGTGGTGCTCCGCTATTACGAGGACCTGAGCGAGGCGGAGATCGCCGAGACGCTCGACGTCTCCGCCGGCACCGTCAAGAGCCAGGCCAGCCGCGCGCTGGCCACCCTGCGTGATCGATTGGGATCCGCCTTCGACCTGGAGGACCTGGCATGAACAACCCTGCCGAGCGCAAGCTCACCCACGCACTGCAGGCCAGCAGCGACGCGATGGCCGACGCCCACCTCGACCTGGGGGCGGTCCACGACCAGGCCCACGCGATCCGGCGCCGCCGTCGGATCGGCGCCGGCCTCGGTGCGGCCGCACTGGTCGCCGCGATCGCGATCCCGGTGACCCTGATCAGCCAGGACTTCGGCAACCAGGGCGCCCCGGCGCCGGCGACCTCGACGAGTCCGTCGCCCGCCGACCCGACCACCCCGAGCGAGTCGGAGACGTCCCCGCCCGAGACCCCCGAGACGCCCGACGATCCGAACGCCGTCGCCGCCGCGCTGGAGCAGCTCCCGCTCGGCGACGGGCCACAGGTCGCCCACGTGGTCGACGGGACCTGGCACAACGCCGACGGCACCACGCTCACGCTTCCGAGCACGGACGCCCAGGTCGTCGGCGCTGCCTGGTATCACGGCGGACCGCTCCTGGTCACCAACGAGGGGGAGATCGCCGGCTCCACGCTGAGCCAGTACGACGCCAGCGGCGCCCAGGTCTGGCAAGTCGAGGGCAACCCCCGGATCGCGATCAGCAACGAGGGCACCCGCCTGGCCTGGTGGCAGACCGATGCCGACGGCAACGGCGAGATCCATGCCGGCATCGCCAGCGGCATGGGGGAGGGCGAAGCCGTGCAGGAGACCGGTGACGCCACCTATGTCACCCCGATCGGCTTCGCCAACACCGGAGAACTCGTCTACATGGCGGCCATCGACGAAGGACCGGTCGTCATGGCCACCGACTTCGAGGGCGAGCCGACCCGGGTCAACACGCTGGTCAGCGCCTCCGGGGTCGACGGCGTGAACAACCGGGTCGCTGGCGAACTCGGCTCCGGTGAGGGCACCACGGGCGCCGTGATCGACCTGGCCAGCAACGAGCCGCTGTGGTCCAAGCCCGGCTGGCACCTGGGTGCGTTCAGTCCGGACGGTCGCTACGTGGTCGGGTTCAAGGGCGACGTCGACCCGGCCCCGATCGCGATCCTCGATGCGGAGACCGGTGACGTGGTCGCGGAGTTCGACCTGCTCACCGACCACGGGGTCGGCTATTCGTTCGACACCGGCGTGGTCTGGGAGGACGACTCCACCCTCCTGGTCTTCACCTATGTCTGGGCTGGCACCGATGCCGAGGACCACCCCGGCGTGCTGCTCCGCCTCGCGGCCGACGGGTCCGTGGAGCGCGCCTCGGAGGTGGGCAGCGCGTTCTGGGTCTTCGCACCGCGTCCCTGAGGGTTGCCGTGTCGTCCACTGTCACCCGGTGACAGCAACCGACACGGCAACCACCGCAACCGGGCGGCTGGGAGGATGGACGACATGCGCCGCTTCCTCCTGGCCGCCTTCGCGGTCTACGTTGCCGTGGCGGCGTACCTCGTCTTCTGGCCGCAACCCGACACCCCCGGCGGTGCGGTCGCCAGCGTTAGCGACCTCTTCGCGTGGCTCGGGCTGGACGGGTTCGGACCGGTCCAGGTGGAGATCGCCCTCAACGTGCTCCTCTTCGTCCCGCTCACCGTGCTCGGTGCGGTGCTGTGGCCGCAGGTGCGCGCCTGGCAGTGGGTGGTGATCGCGATGGTGGCGACGCTGGCCATCGAGTCCACCCAGTACGTCGCCCTGCCGGGCCGCTCCGCGACCGTCAGCGACCTGATTGCGAACACCTCCGGGGCGATCCTGGGGCTCGCGCCGGGGATCTGGCTGCGCGCCTGGCTCAGTCGGCGGTCGTGGTGGCCGGCGCCGGACGGGGCTGCTTCCACAGCCAGAGCAGGCCGATGACCGGCAGCACCAGCGGCACGAATCCATAGCCGGAGCCGAAGTCGGACCAGACGGTCTGGTCCGGGAAGAGGTCCGGGTCGGCCACGCTCAGCGCCCCCACCCCGAGCACGCCGACCATCTCGATCGAGATCGCGGTCCAGGCCACCGCGGTTGCCCGCGGACCGCGATAGCGCAGGGCGATCGTGGCGATCAGGTAGACCACCGCGGCGAAGGCGGAGAGCAGGTAGGCGACCGGCGCCTCGTCGTACTTCGTGGCCAACTGGACCGCCGACCGGGCGCCGGCCGCCACCGCGAAGACGGCGTACACGGCGATCAGCACCTGGCGCCCGACAGACCTCACCGGATCACCACGTCTGCTGGAGGCGGAGCAGCAGCACCGCCATCGTCACGGCGGCGATCGCGACCACCCACAGGCTCGGTGGCTCGACCGCCTCCTGGTCCTCGTCGGGCACCCGGGTGAGCAGGATCAGCGGCACGCCCACCACGGCGATCGCATAGCCGGCGCTGATCCAGACCTCGTCAGGCTGATGGCCCTGGAGCAGCTTGAGCCCGGCGACCAGTGCGATCACCGCACCGGCGGCGTGGGCGACCTTCATCCCGTGCCGGGTGATCGGCTCCAGCGGCGCCATCGCCGCGGAGCTGGCCGCGGTCACGGCCAGCACGGCGATCACACCGGCGAAGGTGATGACGACGATCGTGAAGAGCCAGGACACGTCGGGCAGACTATCGCGCGTGTCCTCCAAGCCCCGCCTCTGGCCGTTCGTCGTCGCGGCGTTCCTGCTGGTGATGATCAACCTGCCGCTGGCCCACATGACGTGGAACAACCACCGGCTGGACACGCACGGCATCGAGGGCGTCGGCCAGGTGAGCGCCACGAAGCAGATCGGCGAGAAGCGGTTCGTCACCTTCCACCTCGACGACGGGGCGGGTGCCGGTGGGGCGGAGGAGAAGACCTACACCGTCGAGGTGACGCCCGAGGCATTCCAGCGGGCCGAGCGCGACGAGACGATCGCCATCGTCTACCTGCCCGACGACCCCGGGACCAACCGCGCGCTCGCCCAGGTGCCGACCGGTTCGCTGCCCTGGTGGCTCACCGGGATGGCGAACCTGGCGGTCCTGGTCATGGTGGTGCTGATGCTCTGGTCGCGACGCCACGCGATGCTGGTGCTGGAGGCGACCGAGGACGTGACCCGGTGCAAGCCGGACGACACGGTGCTCGAACTGGGTGGGGAGCTGTTCCTGGTCCGCGGCGACATCCTCGAGATCCACGACGACTACATCGTGCTCCAGGCCAACAGCGACCAGGTCAAGGTGATCCTCGGCGAGCACCACAACCCGGTCGGTCACCAGCAGCCTGCGCAGGTGCGCGGGCGCAAGGTCAGCCGCTGATCCCGGCCAGCACCACCGGGTCCTCGCAGGCCCGACCGAAGGCGGCGACCCGGGCCCGGATCTCCCGACCCAACAGCCACTGCCCGATCGGCTCGGCGATGAAGCGGAGCCAGGTGGGCCGGATGCGGTAGGTGTACTTCCACACCGCCTCGGTCCCGCCGTCGACGGCGTTGAACCGCCAGCCACCGCCAAAGGTGGCGAAGAACCAGGGCCCGTCGACCATGGTCATCCCGACACTCGTCGGCGGCCGGTACGACGTGTAGCGGCTCACCATGCTCGGCCCGACGCGGGCGCGGGTGAAGGTGCGCACTCCCTTGGCTGGCGCGGTGGCACCGTCGAGGAAGTGTTGGCTCCGGATGAACGGGTCCCAGCGCATCCGCAGGGCGCCGGTGGTCTGCGAGACCGCGAAGGCGGTGTCGGGATCTACGGGTACGACGACCCGGGCGGTGACCTGCGGCATGCCGGAGTCCTTCAGTCGTCCTCATCGGCGACAGCTGACCTGCTCAGGTTGACCAGGGCCAGGGCCAGGCCGCCCCAGGCCACCAGGATCGCGACGATCATCATCACCACGGCTGCGGCGCTCATCGGTTTGCCTCTTCGGTCGGAGTTGCGGAAGTGCTCGATGCGGGATCCGGCGCGGCCGGGGGGAGCTCCATGCTGGTCTCCGGTCGCCACTTGACCAGTGACGCCAGGACGCCGAGCACGATCACCGCGCCGGCGATTCCCCAGCCGAAGGTGTTCAGCATCCAGGACGGATGCCCGCCGTAGGGCTCGTCGATGGTGGCCCGGAACTCATCGACCAGGACGAAGCCCAGGGAAAGTGGGGTGACCACGGCGACCAGCACCGTCCACCAGCCCTTGACCGAGACCGAGCCGTAGCGGTCCAGGTGCTCGGTGAAGACGGGCAGGGCGCGCACCACCCAGGCCAGGACGACCATGGAGACGACGGCAACGAAGAGGATGCCGAACTTGTTGATGAAGTTGTCCGCGATGTCGAGGACGTGGAGCGCACTGCTGGTGGAGAAGAAGAAGATGCTCACCACGGCGGCGGGGGCGCAGACGGCCAGTGTGGCGCCGATCCGGGTCATCTCGAACTTGTCGCGGATCGCCGAGATCACCACCTCCAGGATGCTGACCAGGGAGGTGAACCCGGCCAGGATCAGGGACCCGAAGAAGAGGATCCCGATCAGCGCTCCGGCAGGGGCCTCGTTGATGATCGTGGGGAAGGCGACGAAGGCCAGTCCGATGCCGCCGTCGGCGACCTTGTCCACGGCGACTCCCTGGGCCTGGGCCATGAAGCCCAGCGCGGAGAAGACGCCGATCCCGCAGAGGATCTCGAAGCTCGAGTTGGCGAATCCGACGACCAGCCCGGAGCCGGTCATGTCGGTCTTCTTCCCGACGTACGACGAATAGGTGATCATGATGCCGAAGCCGATCGAGAGCGAGAAGAAGATCTGGCTGTACGCCGCCGCCCACACGCTCGTGTGGCCCAGCGCTGACCAGTTCGGGGTGAACAGTGCGTCCAGGCCGCTCATCGCGCCGTCGAGGGTCAGCGCGGTGACCACCAGGATCAGGAACGCCGCGATCAGGACCGGGATGAAGACCACCGAGGTGGCGCCGACGCCCTTCTGGACGCCGAGTGCCATCACCAGCAGCGTTGCCGCCCAGACGATGCCGAGGGGGACCAGCAAGCCGGGGATGAAGTCAAGCGTGATGCCGTCGCTGGCCGGGGTGCCCTGGAGGAACTTCTCCCCGAAGAACGCATTGGGGTCGGCGCCCCACTCCTTGTCGACCGAGAACAGCGTGTAGCGCAGGGCCCAGGCCAGGATCGCGGCGTAATAGACGGCGATCACGAAGCAGATCCCCACCTGCCACCAGCCGAGCCACTCGGTGCCCTTCTTCATCCGGCGGAAGGCCAGCGGTGCCGAGCCGCGGGTGCGGTGGCCCAGGGCGTAGTCGAGGAGCAGGAACGGGATGCCCGCAGTGAGCAGGGCGATCAGGTAGGGGAGGATGAACGCCCCGCCACCGTTCTCATAGGCGACATAGGGGAAGCGCCAGATGTTCCCCAGCCCGACCGCGGATCCGATCGCGGCGAAGATGAACACCTTGCGCGAGGAGAATGCCCCTCGCCGCTGCTCCGTCGACAGCACTTCGCGCGAGCTCACGTCACGTCCTTTCTCCCGGCAAGCACGGTCTGCGCCGCCGTTCGGCATGCCTGCCCGGTAATGGTGGCCGGGCCCAACTTGCCCAGCATGGCAGGAAACGTGTGATCCGGGCCACTCGACGTACGACGTGGGGAACGCACAGCGCCCTGCGTCCCGGTCGCGCAGGGCAACCGGGACGCAGGGCGCCGGGGTGGGAACCGGTCAGGCGCCCGAGGGCTGCAGCTCCTCGTCGAGCTCGCCGGCGTCGTCGGGGGCCTTCAGGTGGACCCGCTCCAGGGCCTCGCCCTCGACGTCGACGTTCGGCAGGATCCGGTCCAGCCACTTCGGCAGCCACCATGCTTTCTCGCCCATCAGGTACATCAGCGCCGGGATCAGCGTCATCCGCACCACGAAGGCGTCGAACACGATGGCGATGGCGAGCGCGAAGCCCATCATCGTGATCATCGGGTCGTCCATCAGGATGAAGGCGGCGAAGACCGCGGTCATGATCACGGCCGCTGCGGCGACCACCCGGGCGCTGCCGCGGAACCCATCGATGACGGACTCGCGCGGGGAGGCCCCGTGGACGTGTGCCTCGCGGATCCGGGTGACCAGGAAGACCTGGTAGTCCATCGCCAGCCCGAAGACCACACCGATCAGGAAGATCGGCATGAAGCTGACGATCGGCTGGCCCTCCATCAGGCCGAACGCGCCCTCCTGGAAGACCGCGACCGTGGCACCGAGGGTGGCCAGCACCGAGAGCAGGAAGCCCAGGGTGGCGGTCAGCGGGACCAGGATCGAGCGGAAGACCAGCATCAGCAGGATGAAGGCGAGCCCGATCACCACGGACAGGTAGATCGGCAGCGCGTCGGCGAGCCGCTCGGAGACGTCGACGGTGATCGCGGTCAGGCCGGTGACACCGGTCTCGGTGCCGGTCAGTTCCTCCACCTCGGCCTGGCCGGCCCGGAAGTGGGCCAGCAGGTCCTCGGTGGCCGCGTCATCGGGGCCGGTCTCCGGGGTGACCATCACCAGCGCACCGGTCGGCGTGGAGGCCGGGTCGCCCGGATCGGCGTTGGTGCCGGCCACCTGTGCATTGCGTACGCCGTCCTGGCTGTTGGCCCATGCGGCGACCTCGTCGATCTTCGCCTGGCGCTGGTCCTCGGCGACTCCGGTGGCGTCGACCACCATCAGCATCGGCGCCTCGCGACCGGGGCCGAACGCCGCGGCGATCAGGTCGGATGCCTTGCGCTGCGTGGTGTCGGCGGCAGCGGTGGAGTCGGTCGGGAAGGCCAGGTGCAGGTCCTTGAGTGGGATCGCCAGGGCGCCCAGTGCGATCACCACGGCGATCACGGCGACGATCGGCTTCTTGCCGACCAGGGTCGCCCAGCGGACGCCGTTGTTGAGGATCTTGCCGTCCTCGTCACGGGTGGGCTGGTACTTGCGGACCTGGGCACCGAAGGACTTCCGCTTCAGCATCCCGAGCACCGCGGGGAGCAGGGTCAGCGCGACCAGCACCGCGATCAGCACGGTCGCTGCTGCGGCCAGACCCATCGAGGTGAGGAACGGGATGCCGACCACGGACAGGGCGGAGAGGGCGATCAGCACGGTCGCACCGGCGAAGACCACCGCGGAGCCGGCGGTGCCGACCGCGATGCCGATGGCCTCCTGGCGGTCGTCGGTGTGGTCGAGTTCGTTGCGGAACCGGGCCAGGATGAAGAGGGCGTAGTCGATGCCGACCGCGAGGCCCAGCATGGTGGCCAGGATCGGGGTGGTCGAACCGATGTCCATGAAGGCGGTCATCGCGGTGATGCCGGTCATCCCGAGTCCGACGCCGATGACGGCGGTGACGATGGGCAGGCCGGCGGCGACGAGTGAGCCGAAGGTGAGGACCAGGACGAGCAGGGCGATCCCGATGCCGATCAGTTCGGCGGCGCCACCGGGCATCTCCATCGACTGCATGCCGGATCCGTTGACCTCGACGACCAGGCCGGCGTCACGGGCGGTGTCGAGCGTCTCGTGGACGGCGTCCTGGCTGGCGGGCTTGATGTCCATCGGGTTCTCGACGTCGAACTCGGCGGTGATCAGGCCGACCCGGTTGCCCTCGGCGAGGATCGCCAACGCGGCTGCGTTGGCCTGCGCCTGCTCGGCGGAGAGGCCGGACTCCTCGGCGGCGGAGGCGAGCATGTCGTCCTGGACCGGGCCGAGGATCGTCGGGTTGGCGATCATCGGCGGCTGCTCCGCGTCGTCCTCGATGGCCTTCAACTGCTCGACCATGGCGGCCTTGGTGGCGGCGTACTCGGCGTCGCCCATCGCGGCGCCGTCCTGGACCACCAGGGGCACGGTGTCAGCGGAGATCTGCGGGGTGTCGACCAGGTCGACGACCAGGGCGTCGACCGCCTTGGAATAGGCCGGCTCGTCGAGGGTGTGCCCCTCGGGCGCGGCCACGACGACGTTGAACGTCGAGTCCATGAACGCGTCCCGGGACCCGGGGAAGAGTTCGGCCTGCATGTCGGCGGCCTTCTCCGAGGGGATGCCCGGGATGGAGAAGGAGTCGGACATCGGCTTGCTGAAGGCGGCCGCGAAGGCGCCGACGCCGATGATCACGACGAGCCAGCCGGCCAGGAAGACGGGCCACCGCCGGTAGGCGGTCTTGCCGAGTCGGTAGAGCAGTGTTGCCATGGTTGTGGCTCCTGTGGGTGAGGGTGTTGCTCGGGTGCGTGGGGGTGCTCAGGCGAGCAGTTCGCGCAGGGTGGTCAGGGAGTCGGCGTACGACTCCTCGAGGTCGCGCTCGCCGCCGGCATCGTCGTCGAGTACGTCGCGCAGGGCGACGTCATAGAGGCAGGCCAGGACGGTGACCAGCAGCTTGGCCCGGTGGGCGCCGAACTCCTGGCCCTCGCGCTCGAGGATGTGGGTGATGAACTCGTCGAGGAAGGCCTCGACGCGGGTGTGTGCCGCCACCATCAGCCGCGCCTCGGACTTGACCACCCGCCGGGCCACTGCGGCCTCCTCGCGGGTGAACTCCTTGATGCTGACGATGTGCTGGACGAGCACCAGCAGGTCGTCGATCAGGATGCCGGTGGGGCCCTTTGCCCGGAACCGCTCGAGCAGTTCGGGGGCCAGGTCGAAGGTGGCGCCGAGGACCGCGTCGAGCTTGCCGGGGAAGTAGTTGAACAGGGTCCGCCGTGACACACCAGCGGCATCGGCGAGCTCATCCATGGTGAACCCGTCATAGCCGTGTGCGTCGGTCAGCTGCTGTGCGGCGACGGTGATCCGGTGGCGCGTGGTCACCTTCCGCCCCTGCAGCGTGTTTGCACTTTCAGTCACGAAGTGCAGTTTTGCACTCCGCGCCAATCGAGTGCAATCTCAGGGCGCTGTGATGCTGCCCACGGCGGTCACTTCCCGGGTTGGGTCGCCTCGCGGAGCCGGCGCACCCACTCGATCAGCAGCCTGGTCTCCGCTGCCCCGAGCAGGCCGGGGTGGGCGGCGGCTTGCTCGACCAGGTCGTGCCCGAGGTCACCGTCCGTGCCCGCCCGGGGGCTGGTGCCGGTGACCGCGGCGATCACTCCTTCGCGGACGGCGATCGAGAGTGGCCGGTCCTCGACCGAGGCGATGATCTGATGCAGCGTCACGCCGACGTTGGTGGCCAGGACGTGGGCGGCTGCCTGCTCGGCGGGGACCACCAGGCGGCCCTGCTCCTGGGCGCGGCGGGTCAGGTCGTGGAGCATCTGGCTCGGCCGTGACTGCGCTGCCGGGGAGTGGCCCGGCCGCACGGTGCCATACATCAGCGTGTAGAAGCCCGGGTTCTCCAGGCCGAACGCAACGTGGGCGTCCCAGCCGGTTCGGAGGTCCTGGATCGGGTCGCCGGTGGGCTCCGTGACGGTCTTGGTCGCGACGTACATCTCGAAGCCGTGCTCCACCACGGCGTCGACCAGACCCTGCTTGTTGCCGAAGAAGTGATAGAGGGTTGGCATTTTCACGCCCACCGCGTCGCAGACCGCGCGCAGGGAGAAGTCCTCGCCCGGCGCCGCGGCGACCAGGTCCGCAGCGGCGTCAATCAGCCGGGTTCGTGTATCCGAATGTTGCACCTCTGTCATATCGCTATAGTAGTGGTATAGCATCGCTATGACAGTGCATATCATCGATATAAAGGAGCGACGATGACCACGCGCACACTCGAGGGCAAGAAGGTCCTCATCGCCGGCGGGGGCAAGAACCTCGGCGGCCTCATCGCTCGTCGGGCCGCCACTGCCGGTGCCGACGTCGCGATCCACTACAACTCGGCCTCCAGCCGGGCAGAGGCCGAGGAAACCTTGGCTGCCGTCGAGGCAGCGGGGCGCACGGGTGTCCTGCTCACCGGCGACCTCACCCGCCCTGCCGAGGTCGAGCAGCTCTTCACCGACGGCGCGGCCGCGATCG
Source organism: Nocardioides sp. AE5 (assembly GCF_031844485.1). Lineage (NCBI taxonomy): Bacteria > Bacillati > Actinomycetota > Actinomycetes > Propionibacteriales > Nocardioidaceae > Nocardioides > Nocardioides sp. AE5. Next base: position 51,992 of record NZ_JAUZVI010000006.1, on the reverse strand, counting down.
GCACCATCGACGTGGCGGTCAACACGGTCGGCAAGGTGCTCCGCAAACCGATTGTCGAGACCACCGAGGCCGAGTACGACGAGATGCTCGATGTCAATGCCAAGGCGGCGTACTTCTTCCTCAAGGAGGCCGGAAAGCAGGTCGCCGACCACGGCAAGGTGATCACGATCCTCACCTCTCTGCTGGGCGCCTTCACCGACGGCTACGCGACGTACGCCGGGGGCAAGTCGCCGGTGGAGCACTTCACCCGAGCTGCGGCCAAGGAGTTCGCGGACCGGGGCATCTCGGTGACCGCGGTCGCTCCGGGGCCGATGGACACGCCGTTCTTCTACGACCAGGAGACCCCGGAGCGGGTCGCGTTCCACAAGTCCCAGGCAATGGGCAACCAGTTGACCCAGATCGAGGACATCGCCCCGATCGTCAGTTTCCTGGCCACCGAGGGCTGGTGGATCACCGGCCAGACGATCTTCGCCAACGGTGGCTACACCACCCGGTGATGTGCTGGGACCGACCTTTCAGAGAGCAGAGGAGAGAAGATGAGTGAGATCAACATTCCCGAGCCGGTCGCGTCCTTCATCGACGCGGTCAACCGTCACGACGAGGACGGCTTCCTCGATGCCTTCACCGATGACGGCGCCGTCGACGACTGGGGCCGGGTCTTCCGCGGCCGCAACGAGATCAAGGCGTGGAGTGACAAGGAGTTCATCGGCGCCACCGGAATCCTCACCCCCGAGCAGGTGGACGCAAGTGACGACGGCACGGTCACCGTGATCGGCGACTGGCGCAGCACCCACGCCAACGGACGGAGCAGCTTCGCCTTCGAGGTGGCCGGCGACAAGGTCACGCTGATGACGATCCGCGAGGGCTGAGCCCTCTCCACCTCCTTCGGGTGACTTGCTGGTAACCCCGGGGGAGGTGGAGAGTTTCCACCATGGCCGCCACCGCTTCGTCGTACTCGATCACCATGCGCCTGCACACGGCTCCCGACCACGGCGTGGTGGGCACGGTGGCGACCGGTCTCGCGGCCGCCGGCGGGATCGTCACCGCGATCGACGTCGCCGAGTCCAGCCACGACCGGCTGGTGGTGGACGTGACCTGCTCGGCCGCCGACGAGGTGCACTCGCGGCAACTGGTCGAGGTGGTCGGCGACATCGACGGCGTCGAGGTGCACAAGGTCTCCGACCGCACCTTCCTGATCCACCTCGGCGGCAAGATCGAGGTCTCCTCCAAGGTCCCGCTGCGCACCCGCGACGACCTCTCGATGGCCTATACGCCGGGTGTCGGCCGCGTCTCGATGGCGCTGCACGCCAATCCCGACGACGTACCGCGGCTCACCGTCAAGGGCAACTCGGTGGCCGTAGTCACCGACGGGTCCGCGGTGCTCGGGCTGGGCAACATCGGGCCCGGCGCCGCGCTGCCAGTGATGGAGGGCAAGGCCGCGCTCTTCAAGAAGTTCGCCGACATCGACGCCTGGCCGATCTGCCTGGCCAGCCAGGACACCGACGAGATCGTCCGGGCGGTGGAGATGATCGCGCCCGGGTTCGGTGGCATCAACCTGGAGGACATCGCCGCGCCGCGTTGCTTCGAGATCGAGGCCCGGCTGCGCGAGTCGCTGGACATCCCGGTCTTCCACGACGACCAGCACGGCACCGCGATCGTGGTCCTGGCCGCCCTGACCAACGCCCTGCGCGTGGTCGGCAAGGAGATCGAGCAGGCCCGGATCGTGGTCGCCGGAGCTGGTGCCGCCGGTTCCGCGATCGTGTCGTTGCTCCTGGCTGCCGGTGCCGGTGAGGTGCTGGTCTGGGACCGCGAGGGCGTGCTCTGTCGCGACGACTCCGCACTCTCCGCCGCCAAGCTGGACCTGGCCGGGCGGACCAACCAGCACCTGCGCCGTGGCGACCTGCACCAGGCACTGGACGGCGCCGACGTCTTCATCGGCGTCTCCGGTCCCGGCGTACTCAACCCGGAATGGATCCGGTCGATGGCCGCCGACCCGATCGTCTTCGCGCTGGCCAACCCGGACCCGGAGATCGACCCCGCCGTCGCCGCCCGGTTCGCCACCGTGGTCGCCTCGGGGCGCTCCGACTATCCCAACCAGATCAACAACGTGCTCGCCTTCCCGGGTGTCTTCCGGGGCCTGCTCGATGCCCGGGCCAGCCACATCACCACCGAGATGCTGCTCCGCGCCGCCGAGGCGATCGCGCATGTGGTCACCGACGACGAGTTGCACCCCAGCTTCATCATCCCCAGCGTCTTCCACCCCGACGTACCCAAGGCTGTCGCCGCCGCGATCTCCGGCAAGCCCCTCACCTGACCCCCATCGGCGCGCGGGTCCCACGAACGCTCACTCGTTGATGCGCGAAAGCTCAATCGTTGACGTGTCCACCGCAACGATTGAGCTTTCGGACATCAAGCATTGAGCGTTCGTGGCCACCAGAAGCGGTCACCGAGGACCAGCGCCAAAGCAGGCACCAGGACGGTCCGCACCAGCAGCGTGTCCAGCAGGACGCCGATGCAGATCACCACGCCGAGTTGGGCCAGGACCACGAGCGGCAGTACGCCGAGCACCGCGAAGACCGCGGCGAGCAGGACGCCGGCGCTGGTGATCACCCCGCCGGTTGCGGCGAGCGCGCGCAGCATGCCCTCGCGGGTGCCGTGCCCGCCGGCCTCCTCGCGTGCCCGGGTGATCAGGAAGATGTTGTAGTCCACGCCGAGCGCGACCAGGAAGAGGAACGCGAAGAGCGGTACGTCGACGTCCAGCGCGGGGAATCCGAGCGGTCCGGTGAAGAGCCACCAGGCGCTCCCCATCGCGGCGGCGAACGTGCCGAGCACGGTGGCGACCAGCAGCAGCGGCGCGACGAGCGAGCGGAGCAGCACCACCAGCACGCCGAGGACCAGGAGCAGGATCAGCGGCAGGATCGCCTTCTGGTCGCGCTGCGCCCCGGCCTCCGCGTCGATCTCGCCAGCGGTGGTGCCGCCGACGTGGGTCTGCTCGTGGGGAGCCAGTGCCTCGCGCAACGCGAGGACGGCCTCGATCGCCTCGTCGCTGGACGGTGTCGCATCGAGGACCACGTCGATCTGGGTGATGCCGTTGCCCTGGGCGGTGGTGCGCGCGGAGGAAACGGCATCGGTCGCCTCGACGTCTGCCAGCACGGCGTCGGCGTCGTCGCGGGTCAGCACCTGGATCGGGTCGGAGGTGCCGGCCGGGAAGGAATCAGCCAGTCGGGCGGCGGCCGAGATGGCCTCCGGTTCATCGAGGAACTGGTCGGCCTGGCGCAACCCGGTCTCGGTTGCGAACAGGCCCGCGGCCATCGCGGCGAGCAGGACCAGGGTGGCGACGATGAACGCGGGTGGCCGGCGCGCGACGGTGTCGCCGACCTTGCGCCACCAGGTCCGGGTCTCGGAGAGTACGGCGTCGCCGGTGTGCGGCACGATCGGCCAGAAGATCCACCGGCCGAAGAGGACCAGAGCGGCGGGCAGCACCAGCAGCACGAACCCGGCCGCGACCACGATCCCCACGGCGCAGGCCAGGCCCAGCCCGCGGGTGGTCGGGGTGAGCGAGAGGAGCAGGGTGAGCAGGCCGGCGATCACGGTGCCGGCACTGGTCAGCACCGCCTCCGCCGTACGCCGCAGTGCGAGCGCCATTGCCTCGCCCCGGTCGGTGTGGGTGCGGAGTTCGTCGCGGTAGCGGCTGATCAGCAGCAGCGCATAGTTGGTGCCGGCACCGAAGACGAGCACCGAGAGGATCCCGATCGTTGACTCGTTCCAGGCCACGTCCAGCGCCGCCAGCACCTGGGTGGCGAGCAGGGCCGCGACGCGGTCCGCGGTGCCGACCACGGCCAGCGGGACCAGCCACAGGATCGGGCTGCGATAGGTGATCACCAGCAGCAGGGCAACCACGGATGCGGTGACCAGCAGCAGTCGGGTGTTGGCCCCGGAGAAGACCTGGGCCAGGTCGGCCTCGATCGCGGCGGGGCCGGTCACCTGGGCGGTGACGCCGTCGGGCGCCGCCTCGTCGAGTCGTTCGCGCAGGTCGGTGACGAAGGCCTCCACGTCGGTGGCCGAGGCACCCGTCACCGGCACCACGGCGAAGGCGGCCGTGCCGTCCTCGGCGACCTGCAACGGGATCGGCGTACCACCGGGTCCGCCCGTGGCCAGGTCGGCGGTGACCTCCTCCAGGTCCTGGAGCGTCGCGTCGTCCAGCTCGCCGGTGTCGGCGGTGAAGAGGGCGATCGCGAGCGTGGAGTCGTCCTCGGGCAACTGGTCACGCAGCTCGGTGGCGAGCGTGGAGTCGGCGCCGCGGGGCAGGTCGTCGGTCGGCGCCTGGGTGCGCTCGCCCTCGCCGAGCAGGCCGAACACGAGGCCGGCAACGATCAGGGCAAGGACGACGACCGCCCAGGAACGCCGCGGATTGGTGATCATGACGCCACCCTACGGAGCCGCGGCGGCCGCGCGACGGCGTACCCTCGCCGCATGGCCGGGTCGGAGACACGCATGCTGCTGCTGGGTGCGGTGGCCATGTTCGAGCCGATCAACGGCTATCAGATCCGCCGGGAGCTGGTCTCCTGGGAGGTCGACAAGTGGGCGCACCTGAATCCGGGGTCGATATACAACGGGCTGGCCACGCTGACCCGGCAGGGGCACCTGGTCCGGCATGACCTGGTCGACGCCGGCCGTGAGGTCGCCGTCTACGAGGCGACCACCAAGGGTCGGGCCGAGCTCTTCCAGCTGATGATCCGGGCGCTGGAGGAGGTCGACCCCTACAACCGGCTCGCGTTCCACACCGCGTTCGGGATGTTGCCGCTGCTGGATCGCAAGCAGGTGCTGCACAGCCTCGAGGTCCGGCGTACGGCCTTGGAGCGGACCCTGGACGAGTTCCCCTCACCGCGCGATGCCGGGCCGGAGTATGGACCGCCGCACGCATTCCGTGGCCTGATGTTGTGGCGCGATGCCGTGGCGACCGAGCTGGCCTGGCTGAAGTCGACCCTGCGCGACATCGGGTCGGGGGCGTTGAAGTTCGAGCAGTTCGAGGACTGGGGCTGGCAGCCGCCGGCCGACGATCCGGGCTGGCAGATGAACATCGACCGGGAGAAATATCGCGCGCTTCTCGGGCGCTGACCTGTCAGGCTTGGTGTCATGGTCGCCACCGCACTGACGCTCACCGAACACCTCGAGGGGCTCCGTACTGCGCATCTCGGGTTCGTCCGGGCAGCCGAGCGGGCGGGCCTCAAGGCCATGGTGCCGACAACGCCGGCCTGGACGGTCCGCAAGCTCGTCGCGCACCAGGGAATGGTGCACCGCTGGGCCGCCGGGATCATCACCGGTCAGCAGGTGGACCCCGACGCGGTCCAGGACCAGGGACAGGTCTCGCCCGATCCCTTGGAGTGGCTGACCGACGGCGTGGTCGACCTGGCTGCGGCGATCAGCTCCGCACCCGACGACCTCGATGCCCTGGTCTTCCTGGCCGACGCGCCACCGGCCAAGCGGTTCTGGGCCAGGCGGCAGTGTCACGAGACTACGATCCACGCGGTGGACGCGCTCGCTGCGGCGCTCGGGCGCTATCCCCGCGCGGCGGACACCTGGATCACCGATGAGGTCGCCCTGGATGGGATCGACGAGTTGCTCACCGGGTTCCTGCCCCGGCCCAGGTCCCGGTTGCGCAGTGAGGAGTCGCTCACCATCGCGGTAGCGCCGACCGGACTCGCTGTCGGGTGGGAGGTGCGCGTGAGCGCCGAGCCACCGGTGACGGTGCGTACGCCGGAGCCGCGCGGCGACGTACTGCTGTCCGGTTCGCCGGGTGCGCTCTATCTGACGTTGTGGAACCGTTCGGACGAGGTGAAGCTGCCGGATGCCTGGGCGGACTCGGCGATCACCTGGAACTGAGCATGCAACCGGCCGCGTGAGTTCGGCCGATGAGTTTGTCGGTGGCTTCTGGTCTGTTCTCCAGGCGGGGTCGAAAAGTACTTGACGCAGGAGTGTTCAACGTTGAACACTCCTGCCTGTTCAACGTTGAACATCTAAGGAGTTTCGGATGATCCATGCGCGAGGACTCGTGCAAACCTTCATGACCGGTCAGGGCAAGAAGAAGACACCCGTCCATGCCGTGGCCGGCGTGGACCTCGACGTGGCCGAGGGGGAAGTCGTCGGCTTCCTCGGCCCCAATGGTGCCGGCAAGACCACGACGTTGCGGATGCTGACCACGCTGCTGAAGCCGACTGCGGGCACAGCGACGGTGGCGGGGTTCGACGTGGCCAGCCAGGCCCAGGACGTACGCCGCAGCATCGGCTATGTGTCCCAGGCCGGGTCGACCTTCTCCAGTGCCATCGCCGGCGACGAGGTGATGGACCACGGGATGCTCTACGGCATGTCGCGGCGGGACGCCGAGCGCAAGGGGAAGGAGCTCTTCGAGCAGCTCGACCTGCCGGGGCTGTGGCGCCGGATGCCCAAGAACATGTCCGGTGGGCAGAAGCGTCGCCTGGACATCGCCATGGGTCTGATCCACGAGCCGAACCTGGTCTTCCTGGATGAGCCGACCACCGGACTGGATCCGCAGGCGCGGGCCAACCTGTGGGAGCACATCGCCGGTTTGCGCAGTCGTCAGGGTGTCACCGTCTTCCTGACCACCCATTATCTCGACGAGGCCGACCACCTGGCCGATCGGATCGTGATCATCGACAAGGGTCGGATCGTGGCCAGCGACACGGCCGACAACCTCAAGGCACAGGTCTCCGGTGACCTGGTCGACCTCGAGGTCGCTGCGGAGGACCAGGTCGAGGTGGCCCGGGAGAAACTGGATTCGATCGCCAGTGGCGTCGAGGTCGAGGGGCGCCACGTCCGGGGCCGGGTGCAGCGGGCCGGCCGCGCCGTCCCCGGCCTGCTCCGCGACCTTGACTCCAACGGAGTCTTCCTGGACTCGATCGAGGTGCTCCGACCGACTCTCGACGACGTCTTCCTGACCCTGACCGGACGCTCCCTGCGTGATGCCGAGGCGGCCGCGGAGGCGACCGACGCCACCGGCCCTGCCGCTGGGAACGACGTACTCGAAGGAGCCGAGGCATGACCACACTGTTCTGGCGAGAGAGTTTCATCGTGTTCCGCCGCCAACTGCGGATGAACCTGCGCAACCCGGCCTGGGTGCTGATCGGTGTCCTGCAGCCGGTCCTCTACCTGCTCCTCTTCGGGCCACTGCTCAAGCCACTGGTGAGTCAGTTCGACCTGCCCACCGACAATCCGTACACCTTCCTGGTGCCCGGCCTGTTGGTGCAGCTCGGCATGTTCGGCGCGTTCTTCGCGGGCTTCGGCCTGATCGCGGAGTGGCGTGAGGGAGTCGTGGAGGCAGAGCGGGTCACCCCGGCGAGCCGGACTGCGTTGCTGGTCGGCCGGCTGCTGCGCGACCTGCTGCAGTTGCTGGTCCAGGCCTTGATCCTGATCGCGCTCGGCTTCTGGATGGGGATGCGCGCCCCGCTCGGTGGCGTGGTCGCCGGCGTGGTGATCACGCTCTGCGTTGGTGGGGCCTGCGCGGCAGCGTCGAATGCGTTGGCGCTGACCACGAAGAGCGAGGACGTGATGGCGCCCCTGATCAACATGGTGATGATGCCGGTGCTGCTGCTCTCGGGGATCATGCTGCCGATGACGCTGGGACCGGCGTGGTTGGAACGGATCAGCGACTTCATGCCGTTCCGGTGGATCACCGACGGCGTCCGAGGGACCTTCGTGGGCGATTTCGACACCTCTGCCCTGGGTTTGGGTGTGGGACTGGCGGTGGGCATGTTGGTCCTGGCGCTGTGGTGGGGCACTGCGGTCTTCCGTCGAGAGAACTCCTGACCCTCTCCCACGAACGCTCACTCGTTGATGCTTGAGAGCTCACTCGTTGCGGTGGCCCCGTCAACGAGTGAGCGTTGGGACCGCAATAAGTGAGCGTTGGCGACGCAACGAGTGAGCGTTCGTGGGCCTTGACATGCGGACATTTACAATTCATGCTGTTTTGTAAAGCGGAGCCGATCACACTCCTGACCGAAGCAAACGGCACCGCGCCTGAGAAGGAGGCTCGCCATGGCGACCAGGACAGCAGGAACGGTTCCTGAAGGCTCGACCGAGGTCTGGAAGGACAAGAAGCGCTATCTGTGGCTGATCGGTCTGGTGGTGCCGTCGCTGGCGCTGGTCGCGGTGGGCATCTTCGCGCTCACCGGGTTCACCCCGATCCTCTGGCTCGGCCCGATCGTGATCCTGGTGATCGTGCCCGCCATCGACCTGATGACCGGCCTGGACCGCTCCAACCCGCCGGACGACGTGATCGAGGAGCTGGAGAACGACAAGTACTACCGCTGGATCACCTACCTCTTCCTCCCGATCCAGTACGTCGGCTTCGTGGGCGCGATGATGCTGATCTCCGGCAGCACCCTGTGGGGCCTGCTCGATGACCCGATGACGCTCTGGCAGAAGATCGGCATCGCGGTCTCCATCGGCTGCATCGGCGGCATCGGCATCAACACCGCGCACGAGCTGGGCCACAAGAAGGAGGCCAACGAGCGCTGGCTCTCCAAGATCGCCCTGGCCCAGGTCGCCTACGGCCACTTCTACATCGAGCACAACCGCGGCCACCACGTCCGCGTCGCCACCCCGGAGGACCCGGCCAGCAGCCGGATGGGGGAGAACTTCTACCAGTTCTGGCCGCGCACCGTGCTGGGTTCGCTGAAGAGCGCCTGGAGCCTGGAGAAGAAGCGCTACGCCCGCAAGGACAAGCACCCGTTCCGCCTCGGCAACGACGTACTCAATGCGTGGCTGATGACCGCCGTCCTGTGGGGCGCGCTGATCATCTGGCTCGGCATCGGCATCGCGCCCTACCTGGTGCTGCAGGCCGTGGTCGGTTTCTCGCTGCTGGAGATCGTCAACTACATGGAGCACTACGGCATGCTGCGCCAGAAGGTCGGCAAGCCCGGCAAGGAGCGCTACGAGCGCGTGCTGCCCTCGCACAGCTGGAACTCCAACAACATCGCCACCAACGTGCTGCTCTACCACCTGCAGCGCCACAGCGACCACCACGCCAACCCGACCCGGCGCTACCAGACGCTGCGCGACTTCGAGGAGTCGCCGGTGCTGCCCACCGGGTACGCCGGGATGATCGTGCTGGCCCTCGTCCCGCCCATCTGGCGCCGCGTGATGGACCCGCGGGTGATCAACCACTTCGACGGCGACCTGACCCTGGCCAACATCTTGCCGCGCAAGCGGGACAAGATCCTGGCCAAGTACGGCGTCGCGATGAGCGAAGCCCAGGAGAAGGCAGAGGACCGCAAGGCCGCCGAGGACGCCGCAGCGGCTGCCGCTGCTGCTGCGGCCGCGCAGGTCGACGAGGTGCTGCTGGCCCAGTGCCCCGGATGTGACTACACGTACGACGTCAACGTGGGCGACGAGCACGAGGGCTTCGCCGCCGGCACCGCCTGGGCGGACATCCCCGACGACTGGTGCTGCCCCGACTGCGGGGTCCGCGAGAAGGTCGACTTCATCCCGGTGAAGCCGGTGGCCGCATGAGGATCGTGGTCGACCGGGACCTCTGCGAGGGCTTGGGCATGTGCGAGTCGATGGCCCACGACTTCTTTGAGGTCGATGACGACGATGTGATGCATGTCCTCGACGAGAACCCCGGCGAGGAGCACCGCAAGATGCTCACCGCCGCGGTGAATTCGTGCCCGGTGCTGGCACTCAGCCTCGAGGGCTGAACCGGTGGTGGCCCGGTGGCAGTGACGGCGTCTCCCCGGGGCTCGTGGCCCAACCCCTACGATGGGGCCATGAGTTCCGGGGAGGACCTGCCCGTCACCACGCGTGACCGGATCATCGACGGCGCCTCCCAGCTGACCACCACCCACGGGTGGGCCTGGGTCACGATGTCGAAGTTGGCCGACCACGTCGGGGTGAGCCGGCAGACCGTCTACAACGAGATCGGCAACAAGTCGGCGCTGGCCGAGGCGATGATCCTCGAGGAACTCGCCCGCTTCCTGGAGCGGGTGACCAACGCGTTCGACAAGCATCCCGACGACATCGTCGACGCGCTCCGCGAGGCGGCCACCCAGGTGCTCGAGTTCGCCGAGGACAACCCGCTGCTCCATGCGGTGGTCTCCGCGACCCATGGCGCCGACACCGAACTGCTGCCCCTGCTCACCACCCACTCCCAGTCGCTCCTGGGCGTCGCGAAGATCGTGGTCAGTGAACGCCTCGCCGGCTATGAACTCGACGCCGTCGGCGAGCGCCTCGACGCGGTGATCGACATGGTGGTCCGACTGGTGCTGAGCCACGTGATGCAGCCGTCGGGCCAGCCCGTCGAGACGGCCGACGACATCGCCTGGATCGCCCAGCGCGTGCTGCGTCCCTGACGTAGGATCTGGCTCCATGGGAGCCTGGGGAGGATCGCTGCGGCGGCGTCGTGTCTCGACGCGCCTCGGCGTGAGCCTGCTCTTGGCCGCCGTCGTCCTGGCCGCATGCGGTGGCGGTGACAACGTGCCGTCGGAGGCAGGTGGGTCCGGAGCGCCGAGCGGTGGATCCGCAACGCCCTCGGCCACGCCGAGTGCGCCGGTGGCCGACCCGGAGCGCGCCGTCGATCCGCCCGGTCCGCTGGAGGGACGCCTGTGGGCCGCCGACATCATGATCTATGGCCAGACGTCGCTGACGCCCGAGCAGGTGGCCGCGATCAAGGCGCTCGACGGCGTCGATGCGGTCGAGGTCTTCTCCCTCTCCCAGGTCTCGATCGAGAACCAGGTGCTCACCGTCGCGGCGGTCAACCCGACGACGTACCGCCACTTCAACCCGGTCGCCACCGCCCAGGAGATCGACGTGTGGACCCGCATCGCGGGCGGCGAACTGGCGTTGCCGCCGGAGACCGCCGCGACGGTCGCCGATGACGAGGACTTCGTGAAGCTCGGCAACGACAAGGACGCGCCGCGGATCCATATCGGGGTGTACGCCGCCCAGGTGCCGCGGGTGGACATGGTCGTCAACTCCGCCTGGGGCAAGGAACTGGGCATGGTCGAGGACAACGCCATGCTGGTCTCCACCGGCATGACCTCACCGCAGGCGATGCGGGAACCGTTGAGGGCGATCATCGGCAAGGGATCCTCGATCCAGGACCTCGACGCAGTCGCCCGCTATGGCCTCGACCCGGATGCGCAGCAGACCGCGATCCTCACCGGTGGCTCGGTCGCGCAGGCTGTCGGCTCGTTCAACTACCGGGTCCTGGACGGCGGCCGGATCGCGCCCGACCAGGCGTGGGTGCAGGCCAACATCCGCACCGAGGAGGTGCCGATCCTGGGGCGGGTCACCTGCCACAAGGCGATGCTGCCCCAGTTGCGCGCGGCGATGACCGAGATCCTCACCCGCGGCCTGGCCGACAAGATCAACCGCAACCAGTACGCCGGCTGCTACTACCCGCGCTTCATCGCCAACACCCAGCAGCTCTCGCTGCACTCGTTCGGGATCGCGGTCGACCTCAACGTCGCCGGCAACCAGCGCGGCACTGTCGGCGAGATGGATCGCACGGTGGTCGAGATCTTCAAGAAGTGGGGCTTTGCCTGGGGTGGCGACTGGGCCTGGACCGACCCGATGCACTTCGAGATGAACGCGGTGGTCAAGGTCGGCTGAGCCGGGCGTCAGCGGAGCGCGCTGGCGATCTCCAGGCGCAGTGCGCGCAGGTCCTCCAGCGGCACCGCCCGGCCCAGGGAGACCAGGGTCGGTTCCATCTCGTCGAGCGCGGCGATCAGTGGCTCGGGTTCGAGGAACGCGTCGTCGCGTTGCCGGGCCAGTTCGGCCAGGACGTCGTCGAGATCCGTGGAGGTGGGCGCCTCGACGCGCGCTACTTCATCGGCATTCGCGTCATAGACGGTGATGGCGCTCAGTGCATCTGCTTCGGCGATCGCCTGCACGGAGGCAGGAATGGCGCGATAAGCCCGGTCGTGTGCTTCGCGCAGCGTGTACCGCCCGTGTCCGCTGTCGGAAACCTGGCTCACATATCGACGCAGGATCCGTTGGCGCGAGACGAACTCGTGGACGGCCATGACGTGGAGTTCGGCCGAGTATCCCTGAGCGATCGCGGCGCGTGCCGACCCCAGCGTCACGTCGGGGTTGCGGAGCGTGCCCTCCAAGACGATGTGGCTGCGGACGGCCGTGGCGTGGTCGATGGACATCTCGACCCAGCGAGCGCTGTCCCGGTCGGTGTAGAAGGCGGCGTTCGCGTCATCCGTGGCCAACAACTCGGCGTACTGCGGGTGGTAGCCACGGAACTCGTCACCGATGATGACCGCGACTGTTGCGGCCCCGCTCTGCAGGTGGAGGGCGTCGATGACCTTCTGTTGACTCGATGACTTGCCCGCGCCGGGTTGCCCGCCGAAGAAGTGCACCGTGGGTTCGTCGACCCCGGTCAGGTGCGCGAACCGTCGACCGGCAATCGCAACGTCGAAGATCGCGCGACTCTCCTCCGGGTCGAGGAGGTGCAGACCGGGGTCGCGCTCCGCTGTCACGAGGCGGCAGTGCCCGTGGCGTCGTGCGCATGCATGGCACGCAGTGCCCTGACGAAACGATGGGCCAGGGCAATGCTGTCGGCGCTGTCCGGACGGAGGAGGGAGCGCGCCGCCTCCAGCTCGTCGATCGCGCTGAGGTAGGACGCTGCGGCTGGACTGCTCAGGCCGTGGGCGTGGGCACGAGCAAACTGCCACGCAATCTCATTGGTGATGGCCTCGCTCACCACCTCGAAGTCGATCCCGACGGCGTAGTTGTCCGAAAGATGCAAGCGAGTCATGGTCGTCCTCTCCTCGTTGCACATTGTCCCACGGTGGCCACGTGTCACCACTCATCTCGGTGGGGCGTGCCCCGGGGTGGGCAGACATGCCCCGGATAGGGTCAAGCCCATGCGCGCAATCCAGGTGGTCACCACCGACGGTCCCGAGTCCCTGGTCATCAACGACGTACCCGAGCCGACGGCCGGTCCGGGCGAGGTGCTGGTCGACGTACACCGCGTCGGCGTCTCCTTCCCCGACCTGCTGCTCAGCCGCGGGCAATACCAGCTCAAGCCGGAGCCGCCGTTCACCCTCGGTGTCGACTACGCCGGCGTGGTCGCCGAGGACGGCAACGGCTTCACCAAGGGCCAGCGGGTGGCCGGCGTGATGATGCACGGCGGCGCCGCCGAGCGGGTCGCCTCACCGGCGATCTTCACCTTCCCGCTGCCGGACACGCTCTCCTTCGACGAGGGCGCGGCGCTGCCGATGAACTACCTCACCGCGCACTTCACCCTCAAGGAACGCGGCGGCATCCAGGCCGGCGAGACCGTCCTGCTGCACGGTGGCGCCGGTGGTGTCGGCACCGCCAGCATCCAGGTCGCCAAGGGGTACGGCGCCCGCACCATCGCCGTGGTCTCCACCGACGAGAAGGCCGAGATCGCCAGGCAGGCCGGCGCCGACGAGGTGGTCCGCGTGGCCACCTTCAAGGACGAGGTCAAGGAACTGACCGGCGGCAAGGGCGTCGACATCATCGTCGACGTCGTCGGTGGCGACATCTTCCTCGACTCGCTGCGCAGCCTCGGCACCCAGGGACGCCTGATGGTGGTCGGCTTCGCCGCCGGCCAGGGCATCCCCGAGGTCAAGGTCAACCGCCTGCTGCTCAACAACATCGACGTCCGCGGCGCCGCCTGGGGCGAATACGCAATGAAGCGGCCCGGCTACATGCAGCAGCAGTGGTCCGACCTGATGCCGATGCTCACCGACGGCACCATCAAGCCGCCGATCGGCAAGGTGTACGCCGCCGAGGAGTTCGGCCAGGCACTGGTCGACATGGACCAGCGCAAGACCCTGGGCAAGTCGGTCGTCGCGATCCGCGACTGACCGCACCGCGGCGTACGGCGGCGTACGTCAGAGGTTCGAGTCCAGCGCCGGGAAGCTCTCCGGCAGCGCAGCACCCGCGGCGTCACCGTCGAACGGGGTGATCTCCGCATCGAGCCCCAGCGTGTACGCCGCCATCGAGATCGACCCGGCGGCGTGCCCGTCGACCAGCAGGTCCATCGGCTGGTCCCCGGCCAGGCCGGCCACATAGAGCAGCGGCAGGAAGTGGTCCGGGGTCGGCACCGACTTGTCGAAGTCGGCATGCGCATCCAGGGTGGCCACCTCACTCGGCGCGGACGTCAGGATCTCCCGTGCCGAGTCGTCGAACCGGTGCGCCCAGTCATAGCCGCTCTCGGTCTGCTTGAAGTCGACCGCGCGCAGGTTGTGCACGATGTTGCCGCTGCCGATGATCAGCACGCCGTCCTCGCGCAGCGGCCGCAACTTCTCCCCGAGCTCGAGGTGCTGCTCGGCCGGCTTGAACGCGTTCAGCGACATCTGCACCACCGGGATCGACGCATCAGGGAACGCGTGCAGCAGCACCGACCAGGTGCCGTGGTCGATGCCCCACGAGTCGATGTCCTGGCCCACCCAGCGCGGCTTGCAGACGTCGGCGACCGCCTCGGCGACGTCAGGGGCGCCGGGCGCGGGGTACTCCACGTCGAAGAGTTCCTGGGGGAAGCCGTAGAAGTCGTGGATGGTCCGCGGGCGCACCATCGAGGTCACCGCGGTGGCATTGGTGTACCAGTGCGCCGAGATCACCAGGATCGCCCTCGGCCGCGGCACCGCCGCCCCGAACTGCCGCCACGCATCGGTGTAGCGGTTCCGCTCGAGTGCATTCATCGGGTTCCCGTGGCCGAGGAACGCGGCCGGCATGACGGTCATCGCAACAACGCCTCCATCGATTCGACGTACCAGCGCCCAAGTCTCGCAGCGCGCGTTCTCGCCCTCAACCACCATCATCGCGTTAGGGTCAAGCGCGTGAGCATTCTTGACGACGCCCGTCCGGGCATGGACCCGGACATCCGCCCCCAGGACGACCTCTTCGGCCACGTCAACGGACGCTGGCTGGCCGAGACCGAGATCCCCAGTGACCGCTCCAGTTGGGGCCCCTTCGTGCAACTCGCCGACGTGGCCGAGGAGCAGGTCCGGGCGATCATCGAGGAACTGGCCGCGGCGGACCCGGAGACGCTGAGCGAGAACGGCGCCAAGATCAACGCGCTCTACACCTCCTTCATGGACACCGAGGAAGTCAGCAAGCGTGGCCTCGGCCCGATCCGGCCGCTGATCCAGGGCGTGCACCAACTCAAGGACGTCGCCGACCTGGCCGCCTTCATCGGCGAGTTCGAGCGGGTCGGCGGCGCCGGCCTCTTCGGTTCGTACGTCGACACCGACGACCGCAACTCGGACCGCTACCTCTTCCACATCAGCCAGGGTGGACTGGGCCTGCCGGACGAGTCCTACTATCGCGAGGAGAAGTTCGCCGAGGTCCGCGACAAGTACGTCGCCTACCTCGAGCGCCTCCTCGGCCTGGCCCACCACCCGGACCCGGCCGCCGCGGCCGCCTCCATCCTGGCGCTCGACACCCGGCTCGCCGCGGGCCACTGGGAGCGCGCGGAGACCCGCGACGTGCAGAAGACCTACAACCTCACGACGTACGACGAGTTGCTGGCGTTGGCGCCCAACTTCGACTGGGCGGCGTACGTGCGCTTCCTCGGCGGCACCGAGGAGACCCTGGCCGAGACCTGCATCCGCCAGCCGTCGTACCTGGCGCACCTGTCCGACGTGCTCGCCGAGGCGCCGATCGAGCAGTGGCGCGACTGGATGCTGAGCCGGGTGCTCCGCTCGGCCGCGCCCTACCTGAGCGACGACTTCGTGGAGACCAACTTCGACTTCTACGGCCGCACCCTCAACGGCACCCCCGAGCTGCGCGCCCGGTGGAAGCGCGCGGTCAGCTTCGTCGAGGGCGCGATGGGCGAGGCGGTCGGCGAGCAGTACGTCGCCCGCCACTTCCCGCCGCGCTCGAAGGAGCTGATGGACGGCCTGGTGGCCAACCTGCTCGAGGCCTATCGCCAGTCGATCGGCCAGCTCGACTGGATGACCGACGAGACCAAGGAGCGTGCCTACGAGAAGCTGGCCACGTTCCGGCCCAAGATCGGCTATCCCGAGGAGTTCCGCGACTATTCCGCGCTCAAGGTCGACGCGGGTGAGCTGATGGGCAACGTCGCCGCGGCGTCGTCGTTCGAGACCGCGCGCCAGCTCGCGAAGATCGGCTCGCCGGTGGACCGCGACGAGTGGTTCATGCTGCCGCAGACGGTCAACGCCTACTACAACCCCGGCACCAACGAGATCTGCTTCCCGGCCGGCATCCTGCAGAAGCCGTTCTTCTCCCCGGACGCCGACCCAGCCGAGAACTACGGCGGCATCGGCGCCGTGATCGGCCACGAAATCGGCCACGGCTTCGACGACCAGGGCGCGCAGTACGACGGCGCCGGCAACCTCAACGACTGGTGGACCGCCGACGACAAGGCCGCGTTCGAGGTGAAGTCGAAGGCGCTGATCGAGCAGTACGACGGCTTCTCGCCGCGCAACCTGCCCGAGGAGAAGGTCAACGGTTCGCTGACCGTCGGCGAGAACATCGGTGACCTGGGCGGGCTCACCATCGGCCACACGGCGTACTCGATCTTCAAGGGCGGTGAGGTCAGCGCCGAGGAGAGCCAGCGCCTCTTCATGAACTGGGCCTACTGCTGGCGCACCAAGCGGCGCCTGGAGCAGGAGCAGCAGTACCTGACCATTGACCCGCACTCGCCGCCGGAGTTCCGCGCCAACATCGTGCGCAACCTCGACGAGTTCCATGCCGCGTTCGGGACCGCGGAGGGCGACGGGCTCTGGCTCGACCCCGACCAGCGGGTCCGGATCTGGTAGCAGGCGCCGCCAGCGGTTCCCGCGCGCGTCGACCCCGATGCGTGATAGACCGGGAGGGTTGGACTTTCCGGGGATTTTGCTAACGGCACCCTGGACGTGCCCGCCGAGGACGGCCTGCTGGCCGGGGTGATCGATCCCGACGACATTGGCCTGGACGACACCGACTCGGGTGACACCGCGACCCCGCCCGGACGGCTCCTTCACCTATGTGCCGGCCACGGACTTCACCGGTGACGTCACCTTCCGTTACCTGGTCCGCAACGCGTCGCTGGCGTCCGAACCGCACCTGGTGACGCTTCGGGTCGCCGGGGCGGTGGGCGGAGATGACCAGGGCGATGACGACCAGGAGAACGGCTCCGGGAACCAGACTGGAGGCACCTCCGGCGGCCAGTCCACGACCGACGGCGCCCTGCCGACGGCCGACGCGTTGCCGCCCACCGGGGCACCGATCACGGCCCCGTGGGCCTGGGGTGGCGGCGTACTCCTGCTGGTCGGTGGATGGCTGATGGTGCGGTTCCGCCGCCCGGTGTAGAACTGGACGCGTGAGCCACACCTTCGAACCCCAGGTCATCGACGCCGTCCTCGCCCACATGAACGGCGACCACACCGAGGACAACCTCGTCATCGCCCGCGCCAACGGGCACCCGGACGCCACCAGCGCCACCATGACGGGCCTCGACGGCGACGCTGGCGTGTGGTCGGTCACCGACCCGGCCGGTGAGCACGAACTGCGCATCACCTGGCCGGGCGGACCGATCAGCGAGCGCCCGGAGATCCGCCGCGAGGTGGTCGTGGTCTTCGAGGCGGCCGCCGCCGCGTTGGGCCTGCCACCGCGCGAGCACTAGCCGGCGCCGACCGGAGCGCGGACGAGGATGGAGACCGAGGGCGAGTTCGCCCGGGCCCACCGCCAGCCCGATCATCGGGTCCGGCTGGAGTGGGGACCGACCGGGGCGGCAGCGCTGGCCGAGCAGGGATCGACGTACGCCGTGGTGGTCGACGTGCTCTCCTTCACCACCACCGTCACCGTGGCCCTGGACCACGGCATCGAGGTCTTTCCCTATCGCTGGCGCGACTCCGGAGCGGCGGCCCACGCGATGCGCCACGGCGCCACCCTGGCCGTCGGCCGGTTCGAGGCGCTCGGGCGCGAGGGGCGCCACGTCTCCCTCTCCCCGGCGTCCCTGCGCCAGGTGGCCGCCGAACCCGGGCAACTGACCCGGCTGGTGCTGCCCAGCCCGAACGGCTCCACGATCTGCTTCGACCTGGCCGAGCGGGGGCCCGGCGTGGTGGCTGCCTCCCTGCGCAACAGGTACGCCGTGGCGCAGTGGCTGGCGCGCCAGGCGTTCGTACGCCGGGATGAGGCGGAACCGCTCTCCGTGGCGGTGATCGCGGCAGGCGAGCGCTGGCCCGATGGTTCCCTGCGACCAGCCGTCGAGGACCTGTGGGGTGCCGGCGCTGTGCTCGCGGCCCTGGACGACCTCGGCCTGGACGACCTCTCGCCCGAGGCCTCGATGGCGGTCGCGGCGTTCCGTGCGGTCGAACCGGACCTGGCCGAGCGGCTGGACGCATGTGCCAGTGGCCGCGAACTGGCCGACAAGGGGTTCGCCGACGATGTCGCGGTCGCCGCGGAACTCGACTCCAGCAGTGTCGTGCCGATGCTGGTCGGGGAGTCGTTCACCGACGCCGCGGCACCCTGATGTCGGCACCGGCCCAGCCCTGATCCCGGTACCGACCCTGGCCCCGACCACGGCGCCGCCGGGCGTGCCGGTCACCGGCCGGCGACCGAGGGGTGGCCCCGGGGGCCACTGGTTGCCGGGGACGTGTAGGAATGAGTCATGGCTACTACTGCATTCAAGGGAAACCCCGTCACCACCGTCGGCGAACTGCCGGCCGTGGGTGATTCCGCGCCGTCCTTCGACCTCGTCGGCGAAGGCCTCTCCGCACTGACCAACGCCGAACTCTCCGGCCGGACCGTGCTCAACATCTTCCCGTCCGTCGACACCGGCGTCTGCGCCGCGAGCGTGCGCAAGTTCAACGAACTGGCCGCCGGCCTGGAGAACACCACCGTCGTCAACGTGTCCAAGGACCTCCCGTTCGCCCAGGCCCGCTTCTGCGGTGCCGAGGGCATCGAGAACGCCAAGGTCGGCTCCGCCTTCCGCTCCTCCTTCGGCGAGGACTTCGGCGTGACCATGAACGACGGCCCGCTGGCCGGCCTGCTCGCCCGCTCGGTCGTCGTCCTCGACGCCGACGGCAAGGTGATCCACTCCGAGCTGGTCCCCGAGATCACCCAGGAGCCCGACTACGACGCCGTCATCGCGGCACTTGGCTGAGGCGAGCCCCGCAGGGTTCGGCCGGAAGCGGCACTGGGCTGAAGCCAGCGCCAGCCGACCCCGCATCCGTGAGTGCTAAACCATGTGGACCACGTGGTCCACATGGTTTAGCACTGCCTGGTGGGTGCCCGGGCTGGCGTGCCGAAGACGAGTTGTAGTGTCGCCTGCAGTCACCAGGTGCCTGCAAACGACACCGCTGATCACTCTGCGCAGGCCCCGACCGTCATGGTCGGGGCCTGCTGCAATTTCCTGAAAGGACTGCACGCGGCCTCCGCAGGCGCCTACGCTGGACGGGCACCAATCCGGACGGGGGAATGGACGCAATGGCTGGAGCGACCGCGCGTGCGCCGTCGTCGTGGGCTGCCACCATCGACCGCACCACGTCGCGCGTCTTCGGCGTGCTCTCGCTGGTCCTGATCTCGATCTGGTTGCCCAACTTCCATGAGCAGGGATGGTGGAACGTCGCCATCGCCGCCATCGTCACGGTTGTCGCCGGACGTGCCTTGGCCGGTGTCGCGGGAACCATCGAGGGAGTAGCCCTCAACCTGGCGATGGTCCTGGCCATCGTGCTCTGCCTCCAGCTCAGCCACGACCCGGATCCGGCGAACCGTTCCCTCAACCCGGCGTTCCCGATCCTGGCCATCACCCAGATGGGCACCGCCTTCCTGCTCCGGGCGCGGATGGTTCCCCTGGCCCTCACCACCGGCAGTTATGCCCTCGGCATGGTCGTGCTCGCCGGGGCCAGCCTGATCCGTACCCTCGATGAGATCTTCGCGACCACCGGTGCCTGCGTGATGCTGGCCCTGCTGATCGACGGCTTCCGACGGGCGGCACGCGCAGCCGATGCGGCCCGCGCCGCGGCCCGCGACTCCGAGCAGGTGGTGGTCGAGCGGGCGGCCCGCGAACGGGCGCTGGAGGACCGGCGCCGCATCCTCCACGACGACGTACTCAGCGTGCTGGCGACCATCGAGCATTCCGCCCACCTCGATCCCGACGACGTACGCGAGTTGTGTCGTTCCCAGGCCGACGCCCTCCGGGGTGAGGTGGGGCAGGCCGACCCGGCCGAGGACCTGGCGACCACGATCGCCCAGGAGTTCGACTCGGCGACGGGCCTGGAGATCATCACCCACGTCGACCCGCACTTCGACCCGGCCGGGATCCCGAATGCGGTCCTGGCCGCGATGGTCAGTGCCGGCGCGGAGGCGTTGCGCAACGTGGAGCGCCATGCCGGCGTCGACCGCGCCGAGGTGCACATCTCGGGCAACGAGCGCGACGCCATGGTGGTGGAGGTCCGCGACAGCGGTGTAGGCATCCACCCCGCGCAGGCCGAGGGGTTCGGGCTGCGCAGTTCGGTGCGGGGGCGCCTGGCGGAGGTGGGCGGTGTGGCCGAGATCAGCAGTAGTGCCCGCCACGGCACCAGGGTTCGGCTGCGGTGGCAGCGCACCCCCAGTTCCCTGGCCACCGTCTCCCGTCCGGCCAGCGTGCAAGCGCTGCTGCGCCGCAACGAGGGCCTGCAGCGGATCATCTTCTGGATGGCCGTCGCCGGATGCAGTGGCCAGTTGTGGATGGCGCTGCGCTATCCGGCGACCGACGAGATGCTGGTGCCCGGCCTGGTGCTCACCGCGGCGATCACCGCCTTCCACCTCCTCGTCGCGGTGCGGGTCAGCCGCGGGCTGGTGCCCTTCACCGAGCACCTGGTGATCCAGGTGGTGCTGTGGGCAGCGCTCGTCGGCGGGCTCTGGATCGCGGGGCCGGGTGCCCTGCTCGGATTCCGCTCCTGGATCGTCGGCCTGGTCACCTTCACGATGGTCTTCCTGGCGTTCAGTGCCCCGTGGTGGCGCTCGGTGTGCTTCGCCGGCGTGGCCAGCGCCATCGTCGTGGTCGCGGTCTTGCTCGACCCGCAGGTGCAGGTGAGCCATGCGCTGGCGCCGATCTCGCAACCGGTGCTGTACGTCGGCCTGGCGGCGCTGGCGATGGTGGTCGTGGGCGCCGGGGCCGAGGCCCTGGCCAGGGATGAGGAGGTGCTGGCCTCCCATCTGGCCGACGTCGCCTTCAGCACGGCACGGGAGCAGGTCTTCGATGACCAATTCGCCACCCTGCTGACCCCGCTCGTGGACTTCCTCGACGAGGTGGCGACCGGCGCGCTGCATCCCGGTGCCCCCGAGGCACGGGAACGGGCTCGCCTGCTCGCCTTCGAGGCACGCGACGACCTCTACCTGCCCGGTGTGATCGAGGAGCGGAACCGGGACCGGATCCGTGAACTGCGGCGGGCCGGCGCCCGGATCACCCTCCGCGCGGGCTCCGGCAGCGGTGCCGCCACCGCCCGGGTCAACGAGATGCTCGACCAGGTGCTCGCACTGGTGGACCGGGCACACCCGGTGACCTGTTCCCTGGCGCGCGAGGATGCGCCGTACGACCGGGCCGTGGTCACCGGCGAGGTCGACCCGGACGCCGCCGCGACCCTGGCTGCGTGGGCAACCGGGTGCGGCGGGACGGTGGAGCGCCAGCCCTGGGCAACCACCCTCGTCGTACCCGTGGATGGCCTGGTCTAGGCAGGTATGTCCTCCGAAATGGGGATAGTCGCCGGCCCGGGAGAACAGGAATGATGTCCGCATGGAAGCCCGGCATGGCTCCTCATCGGGTCTGGGGGACACGATGAGTGGCGCGTCGGACGGACTGACGATCGGTGCGATTGATGACCACCCGATGGTCTTGCGTGGGCTCGGCGCGGCGTTGGGGGACATCGCGCCGAGCCTGCGCCTGATCGAGGCAGCCGCCAGCGTGGAAGAGTTCCTCACCACCGTCACCGAGCCGGTTGACCTGGTCCTGCTCGACCTCGACCTGGCCGACCCGGCGGCGACGCCCGAGTCCAACATCGCCCGGTTGCGTGATGCCGGGATCGACGTGCTGATCTACACCTCGGAGGAGCGGCCGGTGCCGCTGCGCCGGGCGATCGCGGCGGGTGCCTCGGGGGTGCTGCTCAAGATCGACCCGATCGAGGCCGTCGTCGAAGCGATCCGCCAGGTGGGCCGCGGCGAGGTGGTCTGCTCGGGCCCGCTGGCCCAGGCGCTGCTGCTCGACGACGGGGTCGAGCTCTCCCCGCGCGAGGTCGAGGTGATCCAGATGATCTCCGACGGGCTGAAGGCCGAGGCGATCGCCACCGCCCTCTTCATCAGCGAGGCGACGGTGCGCGAGCACATGCGCCGCTCGTTCCGGAAGTTCCGCCAGGCCGGCATCGCCGTCACCAACGCACACGACCTGGTCCGCCAGGCCCGCGGCCGGGGTTATCTGGACTGACCCGAGGAGTGAGCCGGAGGTGGGCTGAGCTCCGTAGCGTGTCGCCTGCTGCCACCAGGTGCCTGCAGCCGACATCGCAACGCTCACTCGGTGCGTGTCGGGCCCCGCTGGTAGACATGCGGCCATGATTACCGCCACCGACGACGTACGCCGATCCGCACGCGCCCGTGCCGAGGAGCACCTGCGCGCCCTGGTCGGCCGCGACGACGCAGTCCTGCGCGAGGACCAGTGGAGCGCGATCGAGGCGCTGGCCGTCGACAAGCGCCGCGCCCTGGTCGTGCAGCGGACAGGGTGGGGCAAGTCGGCGGTGTACTTCATCGCCACTGCGCTGCTCCGGGCAGCGGGCGCCGGACCGACGGTGATCGTCTCGCCGCTGCTCGCGCTGATGCGCAACCAGATCCAGGCCGCCGAGCGGGCCGGGATCAGGGCGGTGACCATCAACTCGACCAACATCGAGGACTGGGGACGGATCGAGGACCAGATCGCCGCCGGCGAGGTCGACGTCCTCCTGGTCAGTCCGGAACGCCTCAACAACCCCGGCTTCCGTGACGACGTGCTGCCCCGCCTCGCCGAGACCACTGGCCTGCTGGTGGTCGACGAGGCCCACTGCATCTCCGACTGGGGCCATGACTTCCGCCCCGACTATCGCCGGATCCGGACCATGCTCGGCGACCTGCGTGCCGGGATCCCGGTGCTGGCCACCACCGCGACCGCCAACGAGCGGGTCACCCGCGACGTCGCCGAGCAACTGGGCAGCGACGTGCTGGTGCAGCGCGGCTCGCTGGACCGCGAGTCCCTGCACCTGGCCGTGGTCCGGCTCAAGACCGCCGAGCAGCGGATCGGGTGGCTTGCCGATCACCTCGGTGAACTGGACGGCTCGGGGATCATCTACTGCCTGACCGTGGCACAGACCCAGGAGATCGCCGGGTTCCTGCGCAGCCGTGGCCACACCGTCGCGGCGTACTCCGGGCAGACCGAGACCACCGAGCGCGAGGCGCTGGAAGCCGATCTTGCTGCCGGGCGGGTGAAGGCGCTGGTGGCCACCAGCGCGCTCGGGATGGGTTTCGACGCGAGCCTCGGGTTCGTGATCAACGTCGGCGCGCCGTCCTCGCCGGTCGCCTACTACCAACAGGTCGGGCGCGCCGGCCGCGGCACCGAGCGGGCGGACGTGGTGCTGCTGCCGGCCATCGAGGACCGCGACATCTGGAAATACTTCGCCTCCCTGGCCTTCCCGCCCGAGCAGCAGGTCCGCCAGGTGCTGGAGGCGCTCGCGACGACAGACAAGCCCCTGGGTACGCCGGAACTGGAGACCTTCGTTGACCTGGGGCGTTCCCGCCTGGAGATGATGCTGAAGGTGCTCGACGTCGACGGCGCGGTGCAGCGGGTCAAGGGCGGCTGGGTGGCCACCGGCCAGGAGTGGAGCTATGACGAGGAGCGATACCGCCGGGTGGCGCAGGCCCGGGAGCGGGAGCAGCAGGCGATGCTCGACTACCTCGCCACCGATACCTGCCGGATGCGGTTCCTGCGCGAGCAACTCGACGACCCCGAGGCAGTCGACTGCGGGCGCTGCGACAACTGTGGCGGGGTCAGCTTCACCAGCGAGGTCTCCGAGGCCGCCGCGGCCGGTGCACACGAGCAACTCACCCGGCCCGGGGTCGAGGTCGCGCCGCGCAAGATGTGGCCCACCGCCCTGGCCAACCTGGGCATCGAACTGAAGGGACGGATCGCCGAGGCCCCGGCCGAGGGGCGAGCGGTGGCCCGGATGACCGACCTCGGCCACGGGCAGGCGCTGCGCGACCTTTTCCGCGACACCACGCCCGACGGGCCGGTCCCGGTGCCGCTGGTCAAGGCAGTGATCGCGGTCCTGGACGAATGGCGCCCGCGGGTGGACGGCATCGTCTTCGTGGAGTCCGCCCGGCGGCCCCAGCTGACCGCGGACTTCGCTGAGGGCCTCTCCCGCTTCCTGCAGGTGCCGGTGGTGGGCCGGTTCGCGATCGTGGACCACTCCGTCGAGCCGGGGCAGGGCCAGGCGAACTCCGCACAACGGGTCGCCGCAGTGCTGCGGCGCCATCAACTGCAGGGCGACCAGGTCACCGGATCGGTCCTGCTGCTCGACGACCTGGTCGAGACCGGGTGGACCATGACGGTGGCCTCGCGGGCCCTGCACGCCGCCGGTGCGAGCGACGTCCTGCCGCTGGCACTGGGCACCCGATGAGGCGCGACATGACAACGGTGTCGTCTGCAGTCACCTGATGACTGCAGACGACACCGTTGATGGTCAGGAGTGGTGCCGGCAGGGGCCCACCGTGCGGCGCTGCGGGGGCAGGCTCAGTGAGCCATCAGTTCCGCGGGGTCGACCGGCTCGGCCGGTGGCTTGCGGGGCAGCAGGAACGCCGGGACCAGCACGCAGGCGACCAGGACCGCACCGACCACGAAGGTCGTCGCGAACGCGTCGGCGAGCAGCGGCAGGCCGACCGGGGAGAGCGCGTCGACCTGCTTCTGCAACTCGGCGGCCTCGGCGCCCTCGGCCTGCGACAGCAAGCCCTTCAGGCCCAGCAGCATCCCGGCCTCGTCGCTCTGCTTGATCTGGTTGGTCAGCACCACCGAGAAGATCGCGGTGCCGATGGAGGCGGCGACCTGCTGGGAGATGTTGAGCAACGTGGAGCCACGGGCCGTGTTGTGGTCGGTGAGCGTGGCCAGTGCCGAGCTCATGATCGGCATCATCGTGGCGCCCATGCCCAGGCCCATCACGAAGAGCGAGCCGAGGATGAAGCCGTACGACGTACTCTCGTCGACCCGGGTGAAGAGGGCCATGCCGATGGTGACCAGGGTGATGCCGACGACGACCACCTTGCCGGGACCCTTCTTGTCGGCGAGCAGCCCGGCGATCGGCATGGTGATCATGGCGCCGATTCCCTGCGGCGCGAGCAGCAGCCCGGCACCGAGGGCGGACTCGCCACGCACCTGCTGGAAGTAGAGCGGGAAGAGCAGGCTGGCCCCGAAGAAGGCGATCGCGAAGAGCATCATCGCGATCACCGCCACCGTCATGTTCCGGTTGACGAAGAGGCGCAACTCGATCAGGGGGTGCTTGTTCCGCTTGTTCAGCGCCCACGGCACGAACGCGGCGACGAGCAGGATGCCGATGATCGCCGGCGCCAGCACCTCGCGGTGCCAGGCAGTGCCGTGCTCGGGGATCGAGGAGACGCCGTACAGGAAGGCCGCCAGGCCCGGGGAGAGCAGGATCATGCCGAGCCAGTCGAACGTCTCCGACGGCTCCACGTGGTCCTTGGGCAGCACCAAGAAGGCGTAGATGAAGCCGATGATCCCGATCGGGAGGTTGATCAGGAAGATCCAGTGCCACGAGGCAACTTCGATCAGCCAGCCGCCGATGATCGGGCCGAAGATCGGGCCGAGCAGCATCGGGATGCCGAGGATCGCCATCACCCGGCCGACCCGGTGCGGGCCGGCGGCGCGGGTCAGGATGGTCATCCCGAGCGGCATCAGCATGCCGCCGCCCAGGCCCTGGATCACCCGGTAGAGGACCAGTTGGTCCAGTCCGGTTGCCGTGGCGCAGAGCACGGAGCCGGCGGTGAAGAGGCCGACCGCGATCAGGTAGAGCCGCTTGGTGCCGAACCGGTCGGCCGCCCAACCGGTCAGCGGGATGACGGAGGCAAGGGCCAGCGTGTAGCCGGTCATCGTCCAGGCGACCTCGGCGGAGGTGGCCCGGAACTCGTTCTGGAAGGTCTCCAGCGCGACCGAGACGACGGTGATGTCGAGGATCGACATGATCCCGCCGAGGACGACGACCCCGGCGATGATCAGGACGGACTTGTCGAGCTTGTCGTCGTCGGTGGCTGGTTGCGCGGCGCTCGCGCCGGATGAAATCGTGGACACCAGAAGAGGGTAGAGAACCCCGACTAGTTGGCGCACCCTACTTTTGGCTGTGCCCACTGTGTTCTGGCACACGTGGCCACGGTGCGGACGGGCGAGATTTCTCCGTGACTTGGAACCCGATGTCTCGTTGATGGTTCAGCGACGGTCCGGGGGGATCAACGCTGTGAGTTCGCACCGCCGGTCGGGGGGCCGGCGGTACGAACCCGTCCCGTGTGGTCGGGAGGTGCGGTCAGGTGCCGACGATGCGCTCCACCGCGGTGACCAGTTCCTCGTCCACCGGGGTCACCGCTGGCCGGAAGCGCGACACGACACTGCCGTCGGCGGCGATCAGGAACTTCTCGAAGTTCCACTGCACGTCGCCGGCCTCGCCCGCCTGGTCGGGCACAGTGGTCAGCTCGGCATAGATCGGGTGTGCCCCGTCGCCGTTGACCTCGATCTTCTCCGTCATCGGGAATGTCACGCCGTACGTCGCGGAGCAGAACTCGGCGATCTCCTCCGCCGTCCCCGGCTCCTGGCCCATGAACTGGTTGCACGGCAGCCCGACCACGGTGAAGCCGCGCTCGGCAAACTGCTCGTGGAGCTGCTCCAGACCGGTGTATTGCGGCGTCAGGCCGCACTTCGAGGCGACGTTGACCAGCAGCGCCGGTCGGCCGCCGGTGATCTCCCCCAGCGTGCTCGGGCTGCCGTCGAGTCGGGCGATCGGGATGTCGAGGATGCTCATGGCGACAGCCTACGCAGATTTGCGTCATGGATCCGCTCCGAGCGCGTCTCGTTGTCAGCAGGTGTCTGAGCGGAGTCCCCCGGCACGGGCTTGGGGCACACTGAACGATGGGAAGAACACATGAAGAAGACGAATGTTTTCCAACTTGTCCGGATCGGGGCGTCGTCGACGCTGGTGGGTGCAGCGCTGGTGCTGGGGGGACAGGGCCTGGCGCAGGCAGACATGCCACCCACCCCAGTGGCGGAGTTCCAGGCACCTGAGTGTGTGGGCGAGACCGATTTCGATCCCACGGTCAACTCCGAGGCCGTGCCGGACTCGACGCTGGTCTTCGGGGCCCGGGTCACGTCCTACAACGGCGGTCACATCGTCCCGCTCTATGACGCCTTCGGCGGCACCGTCCTGGTGCGTGGGGACGGAACCGTGAGCGACGAGGAGGCCTATCCGCCGATCTGTGGCACCCGATATGTCGCCTCGGTCGGCGGTCCGGTCTCGGAGTGGATGTTCTGCACCGACCGGACCTCCCAGTCCTGCGGCGACACCGATGCCGCGGGCAATGTCGTCGATGGCGACGGCGTGATCCTCAACCCGATGGCGTCCCTGGCGGGGAACCCGCGACTGAGCAGTGATCAGGAGCGTCTGATCGCCTACTTGATCCAGAACGGGCACCCCTACCACGGCACTGGTGACCAGGCCTGGGGCGGAGTCGACGAGGCCCGCGCGGATGCGGGCACGCGAGAGCGAGTCGCCCTGCAGACGCTGATTTGGTGCATCAGCGATCCGGCTCCGGGTGGCAGTGACTTCTCCACGACTTGCGCGGACAACATGGATACGGCGGAGCAGGAGCGACTGCTGCGGATGATCCCGATGGATCCCGAGTTGGTGTTGGACCTGGATGCCGCCAGCACCGCTCTCGAGGTCGGCGACACGGCCCGCTTCAGGCTTCGCACCAACGTTTTCCACCAACCGATCGCGCTGACCACCGGCGGCACGGCGGCTCCGGTCTGGTCCGTGTGTGAGGGCGACGCCACGATCTCCGCCTCCGGTGACGAACTGACCGTGGCGGGTGAGGATCCGCTGAGCGCCAAGGACGTGGTGC
Source organism: Nocardioides sp. AE5 (assembly GCF_031844485.1). NCBI lineage: Bacteria > Bacillati > Actinomycetota > Actinomycetes > Propionibacteriales > Nocardioidaceae > Nocardioides > Nocardioides sp. AE5. The sequence goes on along the minus strand of NZ_JAUZVI010000006.1, from coordinate 23,879 downwards.
TCTGTGTCGAGGCGACCGCGCCGGGCACCGCGACGGTGGAGATGACGGCGAGCCCTGCGACGACCAGCCACATTGGCTGGTCCCAGAGCAGCGGGGCCACTGCCGATCCGTGCCAGGTCTATGCCACCTTCCACGAGGTGAAGCGGGCCGGGGTCTCGGACGCGGCGGAGGCGGCATTCACCGCGGCGAGCAAGCCCACTGCGCCGACCGGGCCGACTGAACCCACCGGAACACCGCAGCCGACCTCGGCTCCCAACCAGCCCGCGTTGCCCAACGTGGGTGGCCCGAACAGCCTCGGACTGGGCCTCGGCGTCGGCCTGACCGTGCTCGGGGCGGCGGCACTGTTGGTGGGTCGCCGACGCAACTGGGCAGAGCAGTGAGTCCGGGCCACGTCACCCCGGCTCAATGAGCACGGGGTGACGTGGCCCGTTGTACCTGATCCGTCGTACTCGGTCCGTAGCCCGACGGGTTGCCCGCGTGGCCCGAGGAGGTGCCGAGGTCGGGTGAGGCTGTTGTCGCCGGGGTGCGGGCTACGGTTTGGGGATCGGATGCCCGCACTGCCCGGAAGGAACGGCTTGAACTTCATCCCGCTCGGCGGACCGGCGACCTTCCGCCCCGGTATGCCGGCCGGCGAGGGCGTCGTCGAGTTCAGCGACGAACGGCGCACCGTGGCGCTCCCGATGCGCGCGGCACTGCCGATCCTGGGCAAGGCCCGGGCGCGCGACGACGTCCACGAGAGCGTCGGGCTGCTCGCCGGGGCGGTGCTGCTGGGGATGCAGTTCGTGGCCGACGGCAAGCTGGAGCCGGCCGAGGTCGGCTGGCGGCTGGCCGAGCTGGGCCGCGAGGACGCCGAACGGGTGCGGCTGCTCGCCCTGGCCCACGCCGCCCAGGGCCAGGAGCAGGCCGCGGAGGCGCTGGTGCGCCAGGTGCTCGACGCGGTCGCCGACACCCTGCCCCGCTCGGCCCCCAGCGGCAACGGCGTACGTCGTCGTCCTGCCGCTCCGGTCCGGCGCGAGGCACAGGCCCGGCTGGCCAGCAGGCCGTTCTCGGCCTCCCTGCAGTCGAAGCTGGCGAAGTATCTCGAGCCCGACGAGCGCCCCCACCTGGTCAGCCTCAGCCTGCGCGTCGAGGCCGACGAGGGCGAGCTGATCGGCGGCTGCGTGCGCCTCGTCCTGCAGGTCCACGACGAGCGCAACCACGTCCACTTCGCCGAGGCGGCGCTGCTCTGGGCCGAGACCGGCCCGGACGCCTCCCACGGGTTCGGCGAACGGGCCCGGCTGCACGCCGCCCGTGCGCTCCGCGCGGCCGCCGATGCGTGGCCGGTCCTGGAGCGTCTGCTCGCCCTGGAGGTGCCCGACGAGATCACCCTGGACGCCGTCGAGCTCGCCTCCCTCCTCGACGACGGCGTCGAGGCGCTGCGCGAGCGGGGCGTCGACGTGCTCTGGCCGCGGACCCTGCGCAATGCACTGACCAGCGACGCGGTCCTGGAGCCGTCGGCCGGGAGCGTGACCGACAAGGAGGGCGTCGGGGGCAAGCAGGAGGAGCCGCTGGTTGACGGCCTCTTCGGCACCGACGGGCTCTTCTCCTTCTCCTGGCAGCTCGCCATCAACGGCGACCCGCTCACCGCCGAGGAGATGGACCAGCTCGCCCACGCCACCCGTCCGGTGATCCGGCTGCGCGACAACTGGGTGCTGATCGACTCCGCGACCGCGAAGAAGGCGAAGAAGCGGCTGATCCGGACCGTGAAGCCGGCCCAGGCACTGGCCGCCACGCTGACCGGCGTGGTCGCCGTCGAGGAGACCGACACCACCGTCATCGTCGGCGCCACCCTGCTCAAGGTCCGCGAGCAGATCCGCAACGCCGCCATCCGCACCCCGATCCCCACGCCCGTGGCACTGCAGGCGAGCCTGCGTGACTACCAGCGCCACGGGCTGACCTGGCTCGCCGAGATGACCGGGCTCGGACTCGGTGGTTGCCTGGCCGACGACATGGGCCTGGGCAAGACGATCACCCTGATCGCGCTGCACCTGCACCGCCGCGAAGCGGGCCTGGCCGGCCCTCGGCCGACCCTGGTGGTCTGCCCGGCGTCGCTGCTGGGCAACTGGGAGGCGGAGATCCGGCGGTTCGCCCCCGACGTGCCGGTACGCCGCTTCCACGGCACCCAGCGCTCGCTGGCGGGACTGGGGGAGGAGGACGATGGCGGTTTCGTGCTGACCACCTATGGCACCGTCCGTTCGGACGCCTCCGGCAAGGGCGCCGCGAGCAAGGACGGTCCCGGGAAGGGAGCGCGGGCGCTGGCCGGCATCGAGTGGGACCTGGTGGTCGCCGACGAGGCCCAGCACATCAAGAACCCCGCCTCCTCCACGGCGAAGGCGCTGCGCACCCTGTCCGGCCAGGCGCGGGTCGCGCTCACCGGCACTCCGGTGGAGAACAACCTCACCGAACTGTGGGCGATCCTGGACTGGGCGGTGCCGGGACTCCTCGGCTCGCGCAACGCCTTCCGCAAGGCGTGGGCAGCGCCGATCGAGTCCGGCCACTGGCCGGCCAAGGCCGAGCAGTTCGCCGAACTCGTCGCGCCGTTCCTGCTGCGGCGCCGCAAGTCGGATCCCGGGATCGCGCCCGAGTTGCCCGCCAAGACAGAGACCGACCATCCGCTGGCCCTGACCCGGGAGCAGGCGGTGCTCTACGAGTCGCTGGTCCGCGAGTCGATGGAGCGGATCGAGCGCGCCGACGAGCATGCCCGCCGCGGCCTGGTGCTGGCGCTGCTGACCGGGCTGAAGCAGATCTGCAACCACCCGGCGCACTACCTCAAGCAGTCCGGCGGGCGTCTCGGTGGCCGCTCGGAGAAGCTGGACCTGCTCGACGAACTGCTCGGCACGGTGCTTGCCGAGGACGGCGCGGTGCTCATCTTCACCCAGTACGTCGCGATGGCCCGGCTGATCGAACAACACCTGGCCGACCTGGGCATCGCCACCCAGTTCCTGCACGGGGGCACGCCGGTCCGCGAGCGCGAGGCGATGGTGGCCCGTTTCCAGGCCGGCCCGGAGGGCGGGGTGCCGGTCTTCATCCTGTCACTGAAGGCTGGCGGCACCGGCCTCAACCTGACCGCTGCCGACCACGTGATCCACTTCGACCGCTGGTGGAACCCGGCGGTCGAGGAGCAGGCGACGGACCGGGCCTACCGGATCGGCCAGACCCGCCCGGTCCAGGTGCACCGGTTGATCACCCAGGGCACCATCGAGGAACGGATCGCGGAACTGCTCACCCGCAAGCGGGCGATCGCGGACTCGGTGCTCGCCCGCGGCGAGGCCGGGCTGACCGAACTCGACGACGCCGAGCTCCGCGACCTGGTCACCCTGCGCAGGCCCGGATGAGCGCCGTCACCCACCCCCGACTCGCAGCACGGCGCGGGACACGGGCGTTGTCGTGGTGGGGCAAGGCATGGATGCGCGGCGTGGAGGAGGCGGCGTACCACACCGATGACCTGCGTCGCGGTCGTGCGCTGGCGCGTGCCGGGGCGGTGGGCGCGATCACCGTCGACGCCGGTTCGTTGCTGGCCGCCGTCCAGGTCGGCGACGACGCCTGGACGGTGCAGGTCGAGGTGCCGGTGCTCGACCGGGACGGGGTCACTGTGTTGGTAGAACTGGTCGCCTCCGAGTCCGGGCGGATCGCGGCGCTGCTCGGCGGCGACCTGCCCCACCAACTGGTCGAGGATGCCGAGGAGTCAGGCGTCGAGTTGTTGCCCTACGGCACTGAACTGGCTGCGGAATGCGCCTGCCAGGCGTGGGCCCAGCCGTGCGAGCACGCACTCGCGGTGCTCACCCAGGTCGGGTGGCTGCTCGCCGCGGACCCGCTGCAGTTGCTGCTCCTGCGGGGCCTGGCCCGTGAGGAGTTGCTCTCCCGCCTCGCTGCGCGCGGCAGCGTCGGAGTGGGCGCCGACGCCGACGACCCGGCGTACGCCGCGGATCTGGAGACCGCTGCCGAGGCGGCGCTGCGCGCGACCAAGATGCTGGAGGTGCTCGCCGACGACGGCGAGATCGGCCACCTCCTCTGAGCGCGAAACACACCGATCAGATCAACCCGCGCCAAGGATCCTCGCGTCGCCACAGGGTCGGCAAGTGCAGGTCCACCCGGTCGGCCTCGGCGTACGAGGTGAACAGCCGCATGGTCAGGTCGAGGTCGTCCCCGGCATAGGACAGGGCTCGCAATGGCTCGTCGAGGCCGCGGAAGAAGTCGTCCCAGTGGATCAGCACGACACGGCGAGCTCCGACGGCCCGCACGGTCTCGGCCCAGTAGGTGCGGAGGTAGTCCTCGGACTGGATCCCGAGCTGACCCACCCCGAGATAGACAACGTCCGCGCGGTGCCCGGCCAAGGCGCCCGGGACGAACCCGGCACTGCCCTGGACCAGGGCCGACCAGCCCTCGACGTGCGCGATCAGGGTCGACCATGATTCGCCGCACCGGTACGCCGAGGCCCGCGCTGGCGGGGTCACGGGAGCCTCGATCGTCCCCGGGTAACGGTCCGGTGGGCAGTGTGCCCCCTCGATCAGGGTCACGGTGAAGTCGCCGAAATACAGGGCCTCCCCGGGCGTGGCGACGGTGATCTGCTCCTCGGCCAGGCCGTGCCCGCGGCCCACGTTCGCACTCGACCTGCCACCGACCAGGACCGCGCCGGTGCTGCGCGCGACGTCGGCGGAGTCCATCACATGGTCGAAGTGGCTGTGCACCGGCAGCACGGCCGCCAGTCGTTCGATGTCGGCGCGACGCAGCGCGGAGTCGATGCGCGCGCGGTCAGGGGAGAGCCTGCCCAGCGCGACCTTGATCAACGAAGGACGGGAGAAGAAGCCGTCCGTGAGCAACGACGTACGCCCGTCGGTGATCAGCAGGCTGGCGACGCCGAGGAAGGTGACCGATCGGGCGCCGGTTGCCGGTGGCACGTCGAAGTGGTCCGCCCAGGCGGCGAGGTCGGGTCGGCCCAGGCGGATGCGCATGACAGGAGGCTAGGTCGTCATGTGTGCAGACGCCACTGGGCACCACTCCGCGCAGGAGTGATGCCCAGTGGCTGGGACCAATGGATCAGCCCAGGGTGTCCACCCAGTCAGGGTTCGCTTCCAGCCATGCCGCGACTGCTTCGGCTTCCTTGCCCTCGCCGTACTCGTTGACCACGAGGTCTTCCAGCGATCCGTACTGCTCGTCGTCCAGCTTGGCGTTGCCCATCTTCTGGGCGATGTCGGGATATTCGTCGGAGAAGCCCTTGGTGGCGATGAAGTGCAGGCCCTCCGGCTCACCCAGCGCACCCTTCGGGTCCTCGAGGTCCTTCACCGGGAACTTGCTGTTGGCCCAGAACGGACGCCACAGCGTGACCACGATGTCTTCCTTGTTGTCGATGGCGGTCTGCAGCTCGGTGAGCATCCCGTTCGTCGAGGAGGTCTTCAGGTCGTAGTCCTCGAGGCCGTACTCAGGAATCACGCTCTGCTCGGTGACCTCGGTCAGGCCCGCTCCGGGCTCGATGCCGATGATCTGGCCGTCGAAGCGGTCCGCGCAGCCAACGAGGTCCTCGATCGAGTCGATGTCGACGTACTCCGGGACCGCGATGGTGAGCTTGGCGGCGTCGTAGTAGGCGCCGAGGTCCTCGAGCTGGTCGCCGTACTGCTCCATGTACGACGCGTGGGTCACCTCGGGCCACGCCGAGGGATAGATGTCGACGTCACCCTGGGCGACACCGGTGTAGAGCGGTGCAGCGTCCGCGATCTCCTTGATCTCGACCTTGTAACCGTCCTGCTCGAGCAGGTTCTGCCACAGGTAGGCCATCGACAGCCCGTCACTCCAGCTCGGGATGATGCCGAGGGTGATGGTGTCGCCGGGGGCAGGCGCCGTCCTGGTGCGCGCCTGGGTGGTCGAGGCGGGTGCAACGCGGGCCACTGCCTGGCTGGTGTTGGTCGCGATGGTGTCGGCCTCGTTGTCGGTCAGGGCTTGTGCCACTGCCTGGCTGGAGCCGCAGTCCGCCGCCGAGTTGTCGTCATCGCTCCCGCAGGATGCGAGAGTCAGCCCGACTCCCAGGGTCATCAGTCCAGCTACGACTCGGTGTGCTGTCTTCGTCCGCTTCATTCGTCGTTCCTCACTGCTCTGTGGGATCTGTCCCACTCATCGTTTCCCGAGACGGATCTGCTGTCGTGTCCTTCTTCCTTGTTCCTCCTCCAACTCCGGCTGGGGTGAGTTCGTCGGTGGGGTCGTGGGTGGCGGCGCTGTCGGGATCGTCGGCCTCGGCCCGCCGGCGGCCGAAGAGCCAGCCGCCGAGGGCGGAGAACCGCCCCTGCCCAGGGTTGCGCTGGCCGACCGCGGCGGTGACGCGGTCGAGGAAGATGGCGAGCACGACCACCGACAGTCCGGCTTCGAACCCGAGCCCGATGTTCAGTCTGGAAATGGACTTGGTGACCTGCCCGCCCAGTCCCTCGGCGCCGACCAGGCCCGCGATCACGGCCATCGAGAGGGCGAGCATGATGACCTGGTTGATGCCGGCCATCACCGTGGGCATGGCGAGCGGCAACTGCGTCTCACGGAGGATCTGGCCCGGCTTGGCCCCGAAGGCATGGCCCGCCTCGATCACCTCGGGGTCGACCTGCCGGATGCCCAGCTCGGTGAGTCGCACGCCGGGCGGCAGCGCGAAGATCACCGTGGCAGCCACGCCGGCTGCGACGTTCAGGCCGAAGAGGGACACCACGGGCACGAGCCAGACGAAGGCCGGCATCGTCTGCATCAGGTCCATCACCGGACGCACCAGCCGGCTGAACCAGTCCCAACGGGCGGCCAGGATCCCCAGGGGTATGGAGATCAGCAGTGCGACCACGGTCGCGAAGGCGACCAGGGCGAGTGTCTCCATGGCGTAGTGCCATTGCTGCATCGAGATGATGAAGACCATCCCGAGCAAGGTGCCTGTAGCCAGCTTCCAGTCCTTGGCCAGCCAGGCGAGCAGGGCGAAGAGCACTGCGACGAAGATCGGAGCGGGGCCGTTGAGCACGCTGATGATCCAGTCGACCGAATCAGTGATCGCGTTGCCGACCGACCGCAGGAACTGGCCCCAGTGCTCCTTGATCCAGCCGAAGGCCTCGTTGATCCGTTCGCCCACCAGGAAGCGAGGGATGCCATCGACCTTGTCGTCGAGGTCGAACCAGTCGTCGAGGATCTGCATGGTGTTCACGCTCGTGCCTCCTCCACGTCGTGGCCGGTCTCAGCCGGCGAGCCGTCCCGGTTGCCTCCATCGCCGTCGCTGCCGCTCAGCTGTCCGGTGGTGCCAAGCGCACTCAGCAGCGTCACGCGGGCGATGACACCTTCGAGACGACCCTCCGCGTTGACCACGGCCAGGGGCACCGGACTCTCGGCGGAGGCCGTGAACATCTCTGCGATCAGCGTGTCCGGGGTGACCACATGCGGCTGGATCATGTGCCCCTCGACGGTGTCATGACCGCGCGCCACGGCCTCGGCGATGGCCGACTCGGTGACGGCACCCAGCAGACGACGTGACCGGTCCACGACCATCAGGCCGGAGAGCTGGTTCTCCCGGATCAGTTTGTGAGCCGCTCGCGGCCCCTGGTCCGCGCCGAGCAGCGCCACGGGCGCCTCCATCACCGAGGCCGCGTTGAGCACTCGGGTCCGATCGACGTCCTGGACGAACTGGGCCACGTAGTCATTGGCGGGGTCGTTGAGGATCTGCTCGGCGGTGCCCTGCTGGACCACGCGGCCATCGCGCATCATCGCGATCCGATCACCCAGCCGCATCGCCTCGTTGAGGTCGTGGGTGATGAAGAGGATGGTCTTGTCCAGCTTGTCCTGCAGGTCGATGAGCTGGTCTTGCATCTCCCGGCGGATCAACGGGTCCAGGGCGCTGAACGCCTCGTCCATCAGCATGATGTCGGTCTGCGCGGCGAGAGCGCGGGCCAAGCCGACTCGCTGACGCATCCCGCCAGAGAGGTCTCCGGGCAGGACGCCGCCCCAGCCGCCGAGGCCGACGAGCTGGAGTGCTTCCTCTGCCCTGTCGAACCGATCACTCTTGTTGATGCCACGGACCTTCAATCCGTACGCCGCGTTCTCGCCCACGGTCCGGTGGGGGAGCAGGGCGAAGTGCTGGAAGACCATGCTGATCTTCTCCCGCCGGATCGCACGCAACTTGCTCGAACCCAGGCCGGACAGGTCCACGCCATCGATCACGACTGAACCCGAGGTGGGCTCGATGAGTCGGTTGACCAGCCTGATCAACGTCGACTTCCCGGATCCGGACAGCCCCATCACCACGAAGATCTCGCCAGGCTCGACGTTGATGGACGCGTCGATCACCGCGGCGGTGAGGCCGTCGGCGAGCAGGTCCTCACGGGTCTCGCCTGCTGCCAGTCGCTCCAGCCCGCGGTGGGGTCGACGTCCGAAGATCTTGTGTATTCCTGACAGTTCGATCAGGGACACGCGTTCAATTCACCTCTGGGATGGTGGTGGCGACGCGGCGCGATCTCGCACGGACTTTGCGATGTTGCGCTGTGCGCGTCGTGGCCCCCCGGCCATGGCCATCGCCTCGAACGTAACAGAGATTGTCGACATTTGTCAGGACGGACAACGTGCCGGGAGGGTCGACGGCGTCAGCGAACGAGGCTGGCGACTCCCGTGGGCTCCGCCCGTCCGCGCAGTACGACGGGTGGTTCCGCGGCCCAGTGGTTGCCCTCGTCGTCGGCGGCCGCGGCCACGGTGTCGGCCATGGCCAGGATGTCGCCCTCGACGCCTTTGGCGAGGTCGGTCAGCCGGGCGGCAGCATTGACCGCGTCGCCGATCACCGTGTATTCGAACCGCGACTCGTCGCCGATGTAACCGGCGACGACCTCGCCGGTGGAGATCCCGATCCCGAAGCCGATCTCGGGCACCTCGACCCGGAGTCGGTCGGCCATCGCCCGGGCCGCGGCCAGGGCTGCGGTGGGGTGGTCGGCCAGGGCGACCGGCGCCCCGAAGATGGCGAGAACGGCGTCGCCCATGAACTTGTTGACCAGTCCGCCCTGGGCGTCGACCTCGTCGACCACGACGGCACAGAACCGGTTCAGCATCGAGACCACGTCGTCGGCCGGGTGTTCGGTGGCATAGGTGGTGGAGCCGACCAGGTCGATCATCAGCGTGGACACCTCGAGGGTGCGTCCGCCGAGTTCGAGGGTGTCGGTCGAGGTAGCGGCCGCGGCGACCTGGTGGCCGACGTGGCGCCCGAAGAGGTCGCGGATCCGTTCCCGCTCGGCCAGCCCGTGCGACATCGCGTTGAAGCCGGACTGCAGTTCTCCCAGTTCGGTGCCGTCATAGACGACCACTTCGACGCCGAACTCACCGTCCCGGATCCGTTCCAGAGCCCCCCTCACTGCCGCGATCGGCCCGGTGACGGCACCGGCGGTCAGGCTGGTGACGAGCAGCCCGAAGAAAAGGATCACGGCGGAGAGGCCGAGGACCACCACGGCGAACTGCCTCGGGGAGGCGTTGGGCGTGGAGAGCACCACGATCGCGCCGATGACCAGGCCCAGGACAGGGGCCGCGGTGCCGAGGAACCAGAAGACCACCAGCCGGCCTCGCACTCCGAGCATCCCGAGGCGTACGTCGGTGGGGGCGTCGGAGAGGGCGCGGGCTGCCACCGGGCGGAGTGCGAACTCGGCGAAGAGATAGGCGACCGAGGAGACCACGACGCCGGCGATCACCACGGCGAAGGCGACGCTGAGCACGGCAGCGGGCTGCAGCAGTGCGGCGAGGAGCGTGTGCAGTGCGGCGCCGACGCCCCACAGCAGGGCCTGCATCAGGCTCAGGCGCCAGGGCAGGCGCAGTGCGGCCCGGCGCTCTGCCGCAGTGGGCACTTCCTCCCGGGTCGCCCAGCGGAGCGCGGCAAGCGTGGTGACGGTGCCATAACTGGCGCCCAGCACCACTGCGACGCCGACATAGGTGGGCCCGCTGATCGCCACCGCGATCGCGAACTCCCGGGCGATCTTCTCGCCGGGGATGATCACCAGCATCAGGGCCAGCACGATGCCGGCGCCGATGACGTTGGTGCCGACCAGGAGGACGGAGAGCAGCAACTGGATCCTGACCCGCAGGCGGCGCGGTCCCTGGTCGGCCGGGCCGAGGAGCAGGGAGCCGAAGGCGCGGGAGTCAGGTCGGGTGGTGGTCATCGCGACTGCTCAACGATCAGGTGGGCGCGGGGTCACCGGCCAGGAGTCGCGGAGTCGCCGACCGGACGGTTCATCCCCGGAAGACGGAGACGGCCCAGTCACTCCCGGACGTGAACGGGTCCAGGTTCCAGGTGCCGAACCGGTGCTCGAGCCTCCACCCCACCGCGGCGGCGTGCTCGTCGAGGGAGGCGAGCGGATAGGCCCGGTCGATGTGGAAGCCGAAGACGACCCGACCACCAGGAGCCAGGACGCTGGCCATCCCGGCCACGATCGTCGGTTCGGTGCCGGGCTCCACGAAGGGCATCACGTTGCCGGTGCACACGATCAGGTCGAAGGGGCCGCCGAGGTCGGGGGAGAGGTCGACCAGGTTCAGCACCCGCAGGTCCGCGCCCGGGTGCTGCTCGCGACCGGCCTCGATCAGCAGCGGGTCGGCGTCGACGCCGATCACCCGGTGGCCCCGCTGGGTGAGTGCGTGGGTGATCCGACCGGCACCGCAGCCGGCGTCGAGGATCGCGCTGCCCGGCGTGGCCATCGCGTCGATCAGCCGCGCCTCGCCGTCGATGTCGTTGCCCTCGGCCTGGATCCTGACGAAGCGCTGCGCGTAGTCCTGGCGCTGCTCCAGGGAGCGCTCGGTGAACCAGCGGGTCGGCTTCGCCTCGGCAGTGGGTACGTCGTCCATGTGGCCATCATGCCCGCCCTGGCAGGGCACCACGAGGGCGGCTCACGAGCCGGCGTTCACGAGACCGGCGTTCACAAGCCGAGCGCCCGCAGCGCCATCTCCCGCAGCAGCGCCCGCATCCGGTCCTCGGGCAGGAACGCGCTGTGCGGGGTGGAGTTGAGCAGCCCGAAGGTGGCATGCGCCCGCGCCTGAGCCTCCACCTCGTCCAGTGCCGGGTCGAGGCGACACAACTGGGTGGCCCACAGGTCGACGTACGCTCGCTGCAGTCCGCGGACCCGTTCGCGGGCCTCGACGGGCAGGGCCGCCCAGTCCCGGTCCTGGACCACGATCAGTGCCTTGTTGCCCAGGGCGAAGTCGGTGTGCCAGGCGACCAGCGCCTCGAGCGCGGCCGCCGGGTCACCGGCCGCACCCTCGACCCGTTCAGTGCCGACCCGGAGCAATTCCTCGCTGATCGCGACCAGCATCTCGGCCAGGATCGCGTCCTTGGCCGGGAAGTGCTTGTAGAGGCCGGGTCCGCTGATCCCGACCGCGGCGCCGATCTCCCCGACTGAGACGCCATGGAAGCCGTGTTCGGCGAAGAGTGTCGCGGCGGTGGCGAGGATCTGCTCCCGGCGGTTCATGCCGCTCAGGTTAGCGATCCTTCACCACCTCCGTCGGGGGCCTTGCAATCCACGGGACGGTTAGTGATCATTAACCACATGACGGAATCTCCCGCCCCGCCCACGCTGCGAGACCTGGTCGCTGACCTGCGCAGCCGGCTGGCCGCCGTACGCAACGACGGCGCCGGCGGCAACGAAGCGTCCCGGACTCGGCACACCGACCGCGGCAAGTTGCTGGTCCGCGACCGCGTGGACCGCCTGCTCGACCCGGGCAGCCCGTTCCTCGAGTTCAGCCCGCTCGCCGCGACCGGGATGTACCAGGCGAGCGAGGCCGGCGGCGACGCCGTCCCCAGCGCCGGGATCGTCACCGGCATGGGCCAGGTCAGCGGCCGCACCGCCGTGGTGATCGCCAACGACGCCACCGTCAAGGGCGGCACCTATTACCCAGTCACGGTCAAGAAGCACCTGCGGGCCCAGGAGATCGCCCGCGCCAACCGGCTCCCGGTGATCAGCCTGGTCGACTCCGGCGGCGCCTTCCTGCCGATGCAGGACGACGTCTTCCCCGACCGCGAGCACTTCGGCCGGATCTTCTTCAACCAGGCCAACATGAGCGCCGAGGGCATCGCCCAGGTCGCCGCCGTGATGGGGTCGTGCACCGCAGGCGGCGCCTACGTCCCGGCGATGTCGGACGAGACGGTGATCGTCAAGGACCAGGGCACCATCTTCCTCGGCGGGCCGCCCCTGGTGAAGGCCGCCACCGGCGAGGTCGTCACGGCCGAGGAACTCGGCGGCGGCGACGTTCACGCCCGCACCTCCGGCGTCGTAGACCACCTCGCCGGCGACGACGCCCACGCGCTGGCCATCGTCCGCGGCATCCTTGCCACCGTCCCCGGTCCCGGCCCGGCGCCGTGGCAGGTCACCGAGGTCGAGGAGCCGGTCGAGGACCCCGAGGGCCTGTACGACGTGGTGCCCACCGACACCCGCACGCCGTACGACGTACGCGAGGTGATCCGCCGCATCGTCGACGGCTCCCGCTTCCAGGAGTTCAAGCAACTCTATGGCGAGACCCTGGTGACCGGCTTCGCCCGGATCTGGGGCCACCCGGTCGGCATCGTGGCCAACAACGGCATCCTCTTCAGCGAGTCCAGCCTCAAGGGCGCCCACTTCATCGAGCTGTGCAACCAGCGCAAGATCCCGCTGGTCTTCCTGCAGAACATCTCCGGCTTCATGGTTGGGCGCGAATACGAGAACAACGGCATCGCCCGCGACGGCGCCAAGCTGGTCACCGCAGTCGCCTGCTCGGTCGTGCCCAAGTTCACCGTCGTGATCGGCGGCTCCTTCGGCGCCGGCAACTACGGCATGTGCGGGCGCGCCTACGACCCGCGCTTCCTGTGGATGTGGCCCAACGCCCGGATCTCGGTGATGGGCGGCGAACAGGCCGCCTCCGTCCTCGCCACCGTCAAGCGCGACGGGCTGGAGAAGTCCGGCCAGGAGTGGAGCGCCGAGGACGAGGAGGCGTTCAAGGACCCGATCCGGGAGCAGTACGACGCCCAGGGCTCGCCCTACTACTCCACCGCCCGGCTGTGGGACGACGGCGTGATCGCCCCGGTCGACACCCGCCGCGTCTTGGGCCTGGGCCTGGCGGCCGCCGCCCAGTCCCCGATCCCCGAGCCGCGCTACGGCGTCTTCAGGATGTGAACCCGATGACCACCACGCTCTCCTCGGTCCTGGTCGCCAACCGCGGCGAGATCGCGCTACGGGTGATCCGCGCAGCGCGGTCCCTGGGCATCCGCTCGATCGCGGTCTACACCGACCCGGACGCCGGTGCCCCGCACACCCGCGAGGCCGACCAGGCGATCCACATCTCCTCCTACCTCGACATCGACGCGATCATCGACGCTGCCCGCGAGGCCGACGCCGCGAGCATCCACCCCGGCTACGGCTTCCTCTCCGAGCGCGCCGAGTTCGCCCGCGCGGTCGAGGCGGCCGGCATCGTCCTGGTCGGCCCGAGCGCCGCGGTGATGGAGCAGATGGGCCGCAAGGACGCGGCCCGCGAGATCGCCATCGCGGCCGGCGTACCGGTGGTGCCCACCGACGCCCGCGACTTCCCGGTCCTGGTCAAGGCCGCCGCCGGCGGCGGGGGCAAGGGGATGCGGATCGTCCGCAGCGCCGACGAGTACGACGAGGCGGTGGCCGCCGCACGACGCGAGGCCGCCAGTGCCTTCGGTGACGACACCATCCTGGTCGAGAAGTACGTCGAACGCGGTCGCCACATCGAGGTCCAGGTGCTTGCCGACCACCACGGCACCGTGGTCCACCTCTTCGAGCGCGACTGCTCCACCCAGCGTCGCCACCAGAAGGTGCTGGAGGAAGCGCCCGCGCCGACCATCAGCGAACAGGCCCGCCAACGCGTGCTCGACGCCGCGGTCAACCTGGCCCGCGAGGTCGGCTACACGAATGCCGGCACGGTGGAGTTCCTGCTCGACGAGGCCAGCGGGGAGGCCTACTTCCTGGAGATGAACACCCGGCTCCAGGTCGAGCACCCGGTCACCGAGGCTGTCGTCGCCCACACCCCGACCGGCGAGAAGATCGACCTGGTCCAGTTGCAATTGCAGATCGCGGCCGGCGCCGCGCTCCCGTTCAGCCAGGACGATCTGTGGGTCGACGGCCACGCCATCGAGGCCCGGATCTATGCCGAGGACCCGTTCGCCGACTTCCTGCCCCAGGCGGGCACCGCCGGACTGGTCCACTGGCCGGCGTTCGCCCGCTGCGACGTGGCGCTGGAGTCCGGGCAGGTGGTGAGCACCGCCTTCGACCCGATGCTGGGCAAGGTGATCGTCCACGGCGCCGACCGGGAGGCGGCACGCACGGCGCTGGTCCGCGCCCTGGACCAGGTGTCCATCCTCGGGTTGCGGACCAACACCGGATTCCTGCGCGCGCTTGCCGCCTCGGACGAGTTCCGCGACGCGACCATCGACACCGCCTGGCTGGACCGCAACCACCTCGACGCCCCCGACGAGGCCGTGGCCCGCCTCTTCGCCGCCTGGGCGGCCGCGCCGGAGGTCGGCACCGGTCCGCTGCGCCTGGACGGGTGGCGCGACGGGGCCCGGCCGGCGCCAGTCGTGGTCGAACTGGACCGCGACATCGCAGTCGACCGGCACAGCGCTGACCAGAGCCACACCGGGCCGGGTCGCAGTGGCACCGTGGACGGCGTACCCGTGGTCGAGTCGCACTCCCACGCCCACCGCGACCAGCAGGGACGGCTGCTCGGCACCCGCACCGTGCTGGCCATCGACGGCGTCCGGCACGGCGCGACCACTGCCGTGGACGCCCACCAGGTCGAGGTGGTGCACCGCGGACAGCGCCACGTCTTCGCCCGGCCCGACGTCTTCGGCGACACCGGCCCGGCGCTGGGGGACGGCACCGTGGTCGCCCCGATGCCGGGGACGATCCTTGACCTCCGGGTGGCCACCGGCGACCGGGTCGAGGCCGACGACGTGCTCGGCGTCGTGGAGGCGATGAAGATGGAACTCGCCCTCAAGGCCCCCTTCGCCGGCGTCGTGACCACCGCAGGCCACGCGGTCGGCGACCAGGTCGCGCTCGGCGACGTACTCTTCGAGGTGGAGCCGGAGGAGGTGAGCGACCAGTGAGCGCCCACCCGATCAGCGGCCTGCCCGAGCAGGTCACCATCTGGGAGGTCGGCCCGCGCGACGGGCTGCAGAACGAGAAGGCGATCGTCAACGTGGCCACCAAGGCCGACTTCGTACGCCGCCTGCTCGCCACCGGCCTGCCGGTCGTCGAGGCGACCAGCTTCGTCCACCCGAAGTGGGTGCCACAACTGGCCGACGCCGCCGAACTGATGACGCTGCTGGACAACCCGGAACTCCCGGTGCTGGTGCCCAACGAGCGCGGGCTGGACCGCGCCCTGGAGCTCGGGCTGAAGCACATCGCGATCTTCGGCAGCGCCACCGAGACGTTCGCCCAGCGCAACCTGAACCGCGGGCTGGACGAGCAGTTCGCGATGTTCGCCCCGACCGTACGCCGCGCCCGCGACGCCGGGATGGACGTGCGCGCCTATGTGTCGATGTGCTTCGGCGACCCGTGGGAGGGGGACGTGCCCGTCGACCAGGTGGTCGGCGTCGGCAAGCGGCTCTTCGACCTCGGCGCGAGCCAGCTCAGCCTGGGCGACACGATCGGCGTCGGCACGGCCGGGCACGTCAAGGAACTGATCGGCGCCTTCGCCGCGGCCGGCCTGGGCACCGGGCACCTGGCCGTCCACTTCCACGACACCTATGGCCAGGCACTGGCCAACGCGTACGCCGCCCTCGAGATGGGCATCACCACCTTCGACGCCAGCGCCGGTGGGCTGGGTGGCTGTCCCTATGCGGAGAGCGCGACCGGCAACCTCGCCACCGAGGACCTGGTCTGGATGCTCGACGGGCTCGGCATCGCGCACGGGGTCGACCTGCCGGCCCTGGTCGCGACGAGCACGTGGATGGCCGGGCACCTGGGGCGCCCGAGCCCGAGTCGGGTGGTCAACGCGCTGGCGCCGAACGACAACGCCTGAGCAGCGGACCCGCCCCCACCTCGCCCCAGCCCGGCGACGCCGCGGCGCTCAGGACTGCTTCGCGCGCGGCAGCAGTTCCCTGGTCGCATAGCGGCCGATCCGCCACGTCGCCCAGGCGTCGGTGCCCATCCCGACGAAGCCACCCATCACCGGCACCCGGCGACCCACGGTCGAGGCCATCCGCTTGCCCGCGGCGCTGGCGATCAGTTCGGTCGCCACGACCTGGGCGATGGTGGCGTCCAGGTCGGGGTCGTGGACCGGCGCGGTGGCCAGCGCCATCGGCGGTGCCGGGACCCGCTTCTCCTTGACCGCCTTCTTCACGTCGTCCTCGCCGAGCAGGCAGAGCAGGATCGCGGTGCGCACCCGCGGGTCGGACAGGTCGTGGCCGCGCAGCGCCGCGATCACGGCCACCATCCGCGCCTGGATCAGTGCCAGGCCGACGATGTTGGCCGGGACCGTG
Source organism: Nocardioides sp. AE5 (assembly GCF_031844485.1). Classification (NCBI taxonomy): domain Bacteria; kingdom Bacillati; phylum Actinomycetota; class Actinomycetes; order Propionibacteriales; family Nocardioidaceae; genus Nocardioides; species Nocardioides sp. AE5. Next base: position 7,399 of record NZ_JAUZVI010000006.1, on the reverse strand, counting down.
GCGGCCGCGGTGACCAGGCCCCCGAGGTTGGTCGCGAAGCCCTGCGCTCCGGCGTACTCCACGTGCACCAGCACCGTCTTGGTGACCGCCTGCTTCACCTCGCCCCCGGCCCTCTCCAGCCGCTTGGCGGCGGCCTGCTCGGCGGAGGGGAGGGGCCCGACGCCCTCGATGGCGCGCCTCAGCGCCTCACGGACGAATCCGTGGGTGTAGGCAGGCGCCGCCTGGGTGATCTTGGGGGCGAGGCGCTTGCCGACGGTGCTTCCGATTCCCATGGCCCCATCCTGCCTCACCCGGGCCAACCTCCGAAGCCGTGTTGGCCACCACGGCCTAGTCTTCACACCATGCCGGTTGAGCCAGGAACCTCTCCCTGGGAGTTCCCCGATCCCGACATCGTGGGTGACGACCTGGTCGCCGCCGGGGCGGACCTGGCGCCGGCCACGCTGCTGGACGCCTATCGCAAGGGCCTCTTCCCGATGCCGATCTCGAACGGGTCGATCGGCTGGTGGTCGCCGCAGGTGCGCGGCGTACTGCCGCTGGACGGGTTGCGGGTGACCCGGTCGCTGCGGGCGTCGTGCCGCCGCTTCGAAATCCGGGTCAACACTGCGTTCCCCAGCGTGATCGACGCGTGCGCGGACCGCCGGCGCAACGGCGCCTGGATCGACGAGGACATCCGCGCGGCGTACGTCGAGTTGCACCGGCTGGGCTGGGCGCATTCGGTGGAGGCGTGGCGCGACGGGGAACTGGCCGGCGGGCTGTACGGCGTGGCCATCGGCGGGCTCTTCGCGGGGGAGTCGATGTTCCACCGCCAGCGCGACGCGTCCAAGGTGGCCCTGGTCGGCCTGGTGGACCTGCTCGACGACGGGAGCGAGGGGAGGCTGCTGGACGTGCAGTGGCGGACCGACCACCTGGCCAGCCTCGGCGTGGTGGAGATCCCGCGGGTCGACTACCTGGCCCTGCTGGGCGAGGCCCTGGCGCTGCCGTTGCCGGCCGCATTCGATGGTCCCTGAAAATTTCTTGAGAAATGTGGTGTAACCCAGGAGTCGGTTGGGCAGGGTGCCCTGCGACAACCCACAGAATGTCATTCACTGGAAGGTGAAAATCACATGCGCACCAAGCGTTTTTCCCTCGTCGTTGCCAGCCTTGCCCTTGTTGGCGGCATGACCGCTGCCTGCGGTGGTGGCTCCGGCGCCGACGCTCCGACGAACGCTTCGCAGGACGACTTCTGCGAGGCCTACATGAAGATCACCGAGGTCACTGACGCCGACGGCGCCAAGGACGTGGCCAAGGACCTGGCTGACATCGGCACCCCCGAGGGCATCAGCGACGAGGCGCGCAAGGGCTTCGAGGTCTACGTCGACGCGCTCGAGGACGCTGACGACGGCGACACCGAGACCCCGTGGGACGACGACGAGCAGGAGAACGTCACCGCGTTCCTGACCTGGGCCAGCACCACCTGCGTCCAGATGCCGAGCGGCACCGAGACCGAGTGATCTGGTTCGTGTGACGTCGCGCGTCCACGCGTGATGGGGACGCCCCCGGCCGCCTGGCCGGGGGCGTCTTCCCATGTGTCCCCGCACGTGCGTTTCATCTCTCCCATCTCACCTTGCCGACGTACGTCGCACGGTTGAGGCACAATCGTGCCCACGCGGCCTGACCTCGTGGGGGGCCAACGACGCAGCGGGCCCCTGGCCCGTGGAAGGAATGGACATGCGGACCAAGCGACTTGCACTCACCGGAGCCAGCCTCGTGCTGCTCGGCGGAATGATGACTGCCTGCGGCGGTGGCTCCGGCTCCGACGCCCCGACGAACGCCTCGAAGGAAGACTTCTGCGAGGCCTACAAGGCCGTCAACGAAGCCGAGGAGTTCGACGACGGCCGGGACGCCGTCGACGACCTCAAGGACGTCGGCACGCCGGAGGACATCCCGGACGACGCGCGCAACGGCTTCGAGGTCCTGATCGACGCGGTGAGCGACCTCAAGGACGAGGACGACGAGATCGATGACAGCGACTACACCGACGAGGAGCAGGAGAACGTCGGTGCCTTCCTGAGCTGGGTCAGCACCTACTGCTGAGGCCTGGTCCGGAGGGGGTGTCCTGCGGCGCGAGCCGCGGGGCGCCTCCTCCGGCGTTTCGTGGCCGCGATCCGCGCGCCCGCTGTGTCCGCAATTGGGCCGTACGTGCAGTGGGATGGCTCACATGCTGCAAGATTCTCGCGCCGAACATGTGTAGATCGCCGAATCGCGGGGCACTGTGTTCGACGGACAGAAACCACAGTCATCACTGCCCCCGAAAGGGTGAACCACATGCGCACCAAGCGTCTTTCCCTCATCGCCGCCAGCCTCGTGCTGCTCGGCGGCATGACCGCGGCCTGCGGCGACAACGACGACGAGAAGGCCGGCGAGTCCACCAGCACCCCGGCCGGTGGCGAGTCCAGCGACGCGCCCACCGACGAGCCGACCGACGACCCGACGGATGAGCCGACCGACGAGCCCACCGACGACCCGACGGACAACGGCGACGGCATCTCCGTCGACGAGTTCTGCCAGAACGCGATCAAGGCCGGTCAGGCCGAGGTCAGCGACGACTTCGCCGCCGCGCAGGAAGAGTGGAAGAAGTTCTACGCGGCCGGTGCGCCGTCCGACATCGATCCCGAGTCGGCCGAGGGCTTCAAGTGGTACCACGACCTGATCACCGCTGACGGCACCCAGCAGGAGCTGCAGCAGAAGTACGCCGCGGACACCGAGGGCCAGAAGGTCTTCGCGGCGTTCCAGGCGTACGTCGGCACCACCTGCGAGGCCTACGCCGGCTGATCACCACCAGCAGCACCACGAACGGGTGCCCCGGTCCACCGACCGGGGCACCCGTTCTTGTCCTGTGGTGCCCGCGGCACTGTGGGGCGATGCCCCTGGTCAACCCGCCAGGAATCCCGCGCCCCATTCTTGGATGACCTGTGTGATGTCTGGTTCTGGTACGAGCCCGCTGAGCGCCCGGTGTGCGAGCATCTCGAAATGCCCTTCCCTGAGGAGCGTCTCGGTGTGGATTCGTCCCTGGTGGACCGCGGTGCCACTGATCGGATCGGTCTCATGCGCATCGAAGACTTCGCGGACAGCAGCGCCGTCGCTGGTGGCTATCAGGCGCCAGACGTCAGCGCCGTCCTTGGCGCGCACTCGGTCCTTTAGGCCCTTCTCCCTGTCGGCGATCCGTTCCCCGATCTTGTGAGCCTTGGCGCAGATCAGGCCCGCGTGCCCGGCAACCCATGCCTCACGCCTGCTGCCGTCGGCAAAGTTTTCGACGGTCAACAGGTCCCGGTCGAGCACGGCGAGCTCCAACCCGGGTATGTGCCTGGTCGTCTGCTTGCCGTGGTGCGCCATCGCACGGGCACTGCGGCGTCCACCGCCGGCGATTGAGGTCGGAACGAGGAGGTCCACTTCGCCGAGGGGGGAACCGTCCTCGGCCAGTCCCCGACCCCAGAGTCCGGGTTGGTTCCCATAGCGTCTGCGGAGGGATGGATTGGCCTTGTGGAGGGGTTCCTCGAGTTCTGCCAGGGTTCTGAATCCGGCGGCTCGCAACGAGGCCTCAAGGTTGGGCTCATCTGTGACCAAGGCAGGGACGACGGCCAGGTCGCCGTCCTTCGTTGCCGAGGCAGCGAGGGGCAGGGATGTCGTGCGTTCGCGCACAGCGTGGGCACCTGCAATCACCAGGGCGTCCTTGTGTGGCGCCAAGGCGTCGAGCACGTCGCAGAGCGCCTGACGTGACTCGACCAGGAGTGCGTCGAGCCCAAGATATTGCTGTCGGGCTCCCGGATCCTGAGGCGTGGAGCCAGTCCCTGACGAGTTCACAGACCTCCCTGGTTGCTGACGACGGTTTCCGCCGAGTTCAGGATCAGGCAAGGGAAGGCTCCAGAAGGTGGTCGAGGACCCGATCGGCCTGCTCCGGCATCCGGTCGGTGCCGCCATAGCAATCCATGACTACTTGCCAATCCGAGGCGAACCATTCGTCGTCCACGCCCACTCGCCCGGCTTCGCTGTACCCGTCGAAGGGCAGGAGGACGATGGGCGCTCCCCATTCTCGTGGTCCTCGATAGGCAAGCCCGAGGGCGTTGACGGCGTCATCGACGTCGTTCACATAGAAGACGGGCATGCCGTCGGTGGCAACGGAGACGAGTCGATTGGCTGCACGGTCTCCGGTACGAGCGTAGGAGATTCCGGCTCCCTTGAGGCCCGCGCTGACTTCCATGGCCCCCCGGTCTTGACGCAGAAGGGCCGCGCCCGGTCGGCGGGTGAGCGTTGCGGCACGACCGGCCCGGAGGGCCAGCGCGCGCGTGTCGAGCACGGCAGGTTGGGCATCGCCCTGGATGTCGATGATCCCGAGCGTGTGCCAGCGCTCCAACCACGCCTCCGGGGCCGTCGGGCATTCACCGTCTCCGAGCAGCCAGCGGGCCGTTGCGATGGCTCCGGGCTGCGATGCCGGCTGAAATGATGGGTCCAGGTCGACTGCGGCCAGCAGGCGCATGGCCACGTCATAGGTGGGGTTCAGATTCCCCATTTCGACTCGCGAGACAGTCGAGGCCGATACGCCTGCGAGCGCCCCAACCTGACGGGTCGTCAGGTTGGCGATCTGACGACCCGCTCGGAAGCGAGATGCGAACTGGCTGGCCATGGAAGAACGATAGGCATGTCTGTTGCGTATACGCAACAGACATGGGATCGGTTGCTAGGTGAGGTCTCAGATGACGCCGGGCTCTTGGCCGTTCTCGCTGACCATCGGCCGCCCGGCGGCCTCCCAGTCGAGCATCCCGCCGTCGAGGTTGACCACGTCGCGCCCCTGGTGGGCCAGCCAGGCGGTGGCCTGGGCCGAGCGCCCACCCACCTTGCACACGACCAGCGTCTGCTCCAGCGGCACCTCGTCGAGGCGCTCGGGCAACTCCATCAGCGGGATGTGGACCGCCCCGGCGATGTGACCGGCCTGCCATTCGGCGTCCTCACGCACGTCGAGGACATGGAGGCCCTCGGGCAGGGGATCGGGGACGCCGGTGATGCTCACGGTGGGAACCTGCATGGGCGGCACGCTACTTCAAGAACTTGCTGGTCCGCCGGTCGGCGAGCGGTTTCCCGTCGGTCTGGCAGGTGGCGCAATACTGCAGGCTCGAGTCGGCGAAGGAGACCTCGCGCACCACGTCACCGCAGACCGGGCACGGCTTGCCGGTCTTGCCGTGGACGGCCAGGTTCGACTTCTTCTCGCCCTTCAGTTCGCTCATCGCGACGCCTTCGGCGCGGGCCACTGCGGCGGAGAGTACGTCGCGGATGGCGGCGTACAGCACCTCCACCTCGTCGGAGTCCAGGGAGTTGGCCGGCTTGAACGGCGACATCCGGGCCGCGTGCAGCAGTTCGTCGGAATAGGCGTTGCCGATGCCGGCGATGGTGCCCTGGTGGCGCAGCACTCCCTTGATCTGGCTGCGGCCGGCCTCGGTGAGGATCTTCTGCAGCACCTCGACGGTGAAGGCGTCGTCGAGCGGGTCGGGGCCCAGGCGGGCGACGCCGGGCACGTCCTGCGGTGAGCGGACGACGTACAGCGCGAGGCTCTTCTTGGTGCCGGCCTCGGTGATGTCCAGGCCGGCCTGGCTGCCGGACTCGTCCTCGTCGAGCACGATCCGCACCGCCAGCGGTGACTTGCCGCCAGGCCTGGGCGGCAGCGCCGGTACGTCGTCGCGCCACCGGATCCAGCCGGCGCGGGCCAGGTGGAGCACCAGGTGGAGTCCGCCCGCGGTGATGTCGAGGAACTTGCCGTGCCGAGCCACGCCCTCGACGAAGGTGTCCTCCACCGCGGACAGGGGCGGGTCGAACGTCTTCAGCGCGCTGAACGCGGCCAGGTGGACCGCGGTGATCGCGCGTCCGTCCAGACGCGCGGCGAGGTCACGGCTGAGCGCTTCGACCTCGGGCAACTCGGGCATGCCATCAGCCTACGCATCCGTGTCGAGGACTCGCTAGCAATGTCTAACGAGTTCGCTAGACAAGTCGATAGTCTCCGATCGTGGACCCGATCAGGAACCCGTATGCCCCCGGCGCTGGCCAGCGACCCCCCGAGCTCGCCGGCCGCGACGAGCAACTCGCCACCTTCGACGTGGTCCTCGAGCGGATCGCCCGCGGGCGCCCCGAGCGTTCCCTGGTGCTGACCGGCCTGCGCGGCGTCGGCAAGACGGTGTTGCTCAACGCGCTCCGCTCCGCCGCCGTACGCCGTCGCTGGGGCACCGGCAAGCTGGAGGCACGCCCCGACCAGGGCCTGCGCCGCCCGCTCTCCTCGGCGCTGCACCAAGCGGTCCGCGAACTGGGCCATCCGCAGTCCGACGACGTGGACCACGTGCTCGGCGTGATCCGCGCCTTCGCGCAACGCGACGCCGGCCCGGGCGCCAAGTTGCGCGAGCAGTGGAACCCGGGCATCGACGCGCCGCTGGTCAAGGGGCGTGCGGACTCGGGGGACATCGAGATCGACCTGGTCGAACTCTTCACCGACATCGGCGGGCTCGCGGCCGACGTCGGCAAGGGGGTGGCGGTCTTCATCGACGAGATGCAGGACCTGGGCCCCGATGACGTCTCCGCGCTCTGTGCGGCCTGCCACGAGATCAGTCAGTCGGGGCTGCCGGTGATCGTGGTGGGCGCCGGATTGCCGCACCTGCCCGCCGTACTGTCGGCGTCGAAGTCCTATTCCGAGCGCCTCTTCCGCTACCAGCGCATCGATCGGCTCTCCCGGGAGGCGGCCGACCGTGCCCTGGCGGCGCCGGCCGAGGACGAGGACGCCGCCTGGACCGATGCCGCGCTGGCGCAGATGTACGCCGTCACGGGCGGCTATCCCTACTTCATCCAGGCCTACGGCAAGGCGGTCTGGGACCAAGCCCCCCGCTCGCCGATCACCGACGAGGACGTCGCGGTCGCCGCACCCGCGGCGGAGGAGGAACTGGCCGTCGGGTTCTTCGGCAGCCGCTTCGAGCGGGCCACCCCCGGCGAGCGCGACTACCTGCGCGCGATGGCCGATGCGGCGATGGCGATCGCCGAGCGCGACGACGAGGAACTCGACGAGATCGGCTCGGTGCCCACCTCGGACGTGGCGACCGTCCTGGGCAAGAAGCCGCAGTCGCTCTCGCCGGCGCGCGATGCGCTGTTGAAGAAGGGGCTGATCTATTCGGGCGAGCGCGGCCGGATCGCCTTCACCGTGCCACACTTCGGTCGCTACCTGCGCGACCACGCGTGAGGACCAAGAACCCGAATGGCGAGAAGAAGAGCGTGACATCAGTGGTGCGTCGTCCGGCGGGTTTCCGTGCGGACATTGAGGGGATGCGGACGATTGCGATCGGTCTGGTGTTGATTTATCACGCTGGGGTGACGCAGTTGCCGGGTGGTTTCA